>CAZOPG010000337.1:0-2722 GCA_964581585.1 uncultured Planctomycetaceae bacterium
AGTTCTTCGTGTTGGCCGCTATCGAGCATGCCTTTTCTTACCAACTGTGAATCGATCATTCCGCGACTGCATAACATACGTTCCACTAATTGCTGATCACTCATTTCCAGGGAGAAAAGAGCTACCGGCAAATTGTTGTCGGCTCCCATACACTCGGCAACATTCATAGCAAAACTGGTTTTGCCCATACTCGGACGACCCGCAATAATTATCATTTCACCCTTTTGCAACCCGCATGTCAGATCGTCAAGCTCATGAAATCCTGTCGGCAGCCCGGTTACATGCTGTCCTTTTCGCTTATCTATATTTTCAAATACCTGGGTCAGCAGATTTTGGATAGGCACCGCCGCACCGGAAATCTTTTTCTGGGTTACCGAGAATATTTTCTTCTCGGCTTCATCAAGTTTATCCCCAACATCCCCGCCCTGATCAAATGCCCCGGAAAGAATCTCACCTACCGCACCGATAAGCCCCCGCATAAGAGCCTTTTCTTTTACAATTTCAACATAGTGTTCTACATTTGCCGCCGAAGGCACGGCATTTGCGATCTTTGTCAGGTATTCAACACCACCGACGTCCTCAAGATGTTTTTCTTTTTTCAGTTCATTGCGAAGCAGCAGAAAATCAATTTTCGTCCCTTTTTGCTCCCATAGCAAGATCAGTGCTTCAAATATAAGCTGATGCTCTGTCCTGTAAAAGTCCTCAGTTTTTAGCTGCTGTATTACCTGACCTATACAATCCGCATCAAAAGCCATTGACCCCAGCACCGCCGCCTCAGCTTCAAGCGATTCGGGCATACTGCGATTCAGCATGGCTTCGGTGGGCAGGGCCAAACTTCGTTGCCGCCCTACTCCGCTATCACTATTGATTGTCCTGGTCGATTGTTCCATCAGCTATTTCAATGTCTTCATCCTGAGAAACTACAATAACTGTTACAGTCGCTGTCAATTCCGGCGAAAATCTAAGCTTGACGGAATACTCTCCTACCTCTTTGATATGCTCGTCAAGAACAACACAATCGTCAGGGGCTTCAAAACCCTGTTCCCTCAAATTGGCCGCGATTTCCTTTTCAGCTACCGAGCCGAACAAGTGTCCCTGCTCATTAGCCTTTGCCGCAACAACAGCCTCAGCTCCATCAACCTTTTCAACAACCTGGGCGAGTCTTTCCGTCGCTATCTTTCGTTCCTGTGAGCGACTGGCTCTTTCGTCCTCAAGCGACTTGATATTGACCTCGGTCGGAACTATCGCGATTCGCTGCGGAAGAAGATAGTTTCTGGCGTATCCAGTTTTAACATCAACCACATCTCCGAACCAACCCAGCCTTTCAACGTCCTGGCAAAGCAAAACCTTCATCTATAAATCTCCATCTATAAACTTGTAGTTATTGACATTCATACTATAATCCATTTCACAACTTTTCTTCCAGAGCTCCAACACCACGACTCATGCCTGCAAGTTTCCAAAGCAGAGCATCCCGGCTTTTGTATCAACTGGTGAAGGGCAACAAAGCCATAAACCTTGCTCGCTTAATTGCCAATTGAACTTTTCGCTGGCAACCGGCACAGTTTCCACTGCGCTTTCGGGAAAAGATCTTTCCACGATGCGTCAGAAGCTTGCTAAGAATCTCAATGTCCTTGTAGTCAACATATCTTGTCTTTGACCGACAGAATCGACACTGGGTCTGCTCTCTGAAGTTATCTCTTTTTTTCCTTTTCCTCTTGTCTTTACCTCTAGTCTGAATTCGCTTCACTTACAGCTACTCCTAAAAACTATATATTACACTATTTTATCTTAACTAAAATGGGATATCATCATTACCTAGGGCCTCCGGTGGAGCCTGCTGGGCCTGCGATGGCTGTTGCTGATAGTCGTTTTGCCCTGCAGCAGCCTGCCCCTGGCTCTGGCCAGCACTTCCTATAAACTGAAAACTTTCGACAGTAACTTTTAGTTTGCTGCGTTTAGTGCCATCCTGGGCCTGCCAACTATCATAAGTTAATCTGCCTTCAACCAGCAACTGTTTGCCCTTTTGACAATACTTATTGATAGTTTCCGCGGGACGGCCAAATGCGGTACAATCGACAAAACATGTATCTTCCCGTTTCTGTCCATCCTGAGCGGTCCATTTTCGATTCGTTGCCAAGCCAAAATCAACTATCGCTGTCTGGTTTGGTGTGTACGACAACTGCGGATCGCGAGTCAAATTGCCTAGCAATATAACTTTATTATAATTTGCCATTACTTTGTTCCTTACTTGTCAAAAAGCCAAATCAACTTATTCTTCCTGTTTGTCTTGTGTTTCTTCTTCAGTCTCAACCTCAGCGGGGGCAACAACATCCTCTGTTTGGTTTTCGGCATCGGCAACAGGGGCTTCCGGAGTTTCGACGACCTCTTCTACCTGTTTTTTCTCTTCGGCCTGTTTTTTCTCTTCAGCCTGTTTTTTCTCTTCGGCCTGTGTCTGGGATGCTTTTTCAGCAAGTGCGAAAGGGGTATCTTCCTGCATATTCTCTTCGGTTAAATGATCACCCTTGAGAATGAGCACTCGCATAATGCGTTCCGAAAGCTGCACCTCTCTTTCGATGGTAGGAATCCCACTGCCATCGGCATTAAAATACACAAGAATATATGTTCCTCTCTTTTTGCCTTTGACCTCATATGCCAGTGGGCGTTCGTCCCATTTTCTCATACTGACAATGTCAGCTTCAACCCTATCGAGCACCTTTTT
>CAZOPG010000338.1:0-2711 GCA_964581585.1 uncultured Planctomycetaceae bacterium
TTTAGCCCATCACTGAATTTTCTCCGGCCTTTTTCCTGGTTTCTTGCCGGGCGAATTAGATTTGTCGTCCTTGCCCTGGTTGCTACGGTAAGCCTGATTACGCTATTGCCCCACGTCAGCCGTAAATATCAGAAAATTCTCATTTATTCTTTAGTAACTATTTTTGTAAGTTGTCTTTCAATCTTGCCGTTCCTTGGGCCGATTTTAATTAAAAATGGGCTTTCAAATCTGACGACTAAGGTTGACGACAACGGAGTTTGTCTTCAAAGCAGTAGTTATACCTGTGGGCCTGCTGCGGCGGTAACGGCTCTGCGACAACTGGGTCTGCTGGCGGATGAAGGTGAAATAGCCGTTCTTTCTCGTACTATTCCAATTGTCGGGACATTGCCCAAGTGTCTGCAAAGCGCGATACAGAGCCGTTATGAGAGTGAAGGTCTGCGGTCTGAATATCGCAGGTTTAGCTCAGTTGGTCAACTTAAGGGGGTTGGCGTAATATTGGCTGTGATGAAGTCAACGCTTCTTTCGGATCATTGCGTAGCGGTGCTTGATGTAACAGACGAGTTGGTGAAGATAGCTGATCCTGTTTTGGGCAAATTGTGTATGTCTTATGAAGAGTTTGGGAAAGTGTGGCGATTTTCGGGTATTGTGCTGAATCGTCAAATTGCTGAACAAGGCTAATCTTTATCCTTCGACGTTTTTTCGTCAGGGTCCTCTTCAGCTCTTGTGTAAGAAATTTTAGGGCCTTTGAATTCCGTCTCATTATATTGTTTCTGCTCGGTTTCTGATAGTGTGGGATTCTCGACAATCCATGGTGTTATAAATACTACAAGTTCACTGGTAACAGTGTCTTCACCTTCACACTTGAAGAGATTACCGACCATTGGTAAATCACCAAGGAAAGGTATTTTGTTGGTCTGCATAGAAACTTCTTTTTTTCGCAAGCCGCCGAGAACAACGGTTTGGCCGCTCTTGATCAACAAGGTAGTGTCGGCTTCCCTTCTGTCGACGACAGGCTGACTAAAGGTGTTGTTTGTCCCTGTTCCAACAGTTACATCATCTGTTTTTACACTGAATTTTGGTTTCAGGTTCAGTCTGATCATTTCTTGGCGTGTAACATGAGGCAGAACTTCAAGTTCAACACCAACGTCGCGGAAGGCAGTAGAGCCGATACTACCGCCATCGGAAGATTCGGTAACTTCCTGGTATGGAATTTCTGAGATTATTTTTATCGTAGCTACTTCATTATCGAGGACAAGAATTCTTGGATTTGCAAGAAGTTTGGCGTTGACGTTTTCCTGTTGGGCGTGCAATAGAATATCAATATCAAGACTGCTGTTCAACCATCCCAGCCGTAAAGCACCAGTTGTTCCAGAAGTTTTGCTGACTGCACCTTCAAAGATGCCAGTGGCAAATGGGTTAATAATGCCTGTTGGGTTTGTTCCTAGCCCGGTGATATCCCCGGTACCATAATTGCTGGTGCGACCTGCCTGCCATTCTACGCCGAGATCGAATCTGTCTTTGCTTGTAATGTCATAAATTCTCACCTCTACCATGACCTGTGGGGTGATTCTGTCAAGCTCGTTTATGAAATCATCTATAGCCTTGATCTTGCTTTCGGTATCTGTAACGATGATATTGCTAGTTCCGAAGTTTGCTGAGAGTGAACCTCTATTGGAGATAAACTTTTCCAGGGCTAGTTCGACTTCTGCAATATCTGCATAGGTTATGCGGTAAATTTTGTTGACGAGTGGTTCGGGTTTTTCTGCGTCTTTTTCAAGTTTTTCTGCGGCTTGTTCAAGTTCTTCCAATGGGGCGATTCTTATCATGTTTTTGCTTCTTACGTAGCCGTATTTGTGAGCGGCAAGGATGTTATCGAGTGCTTCATCGAGAGGAACGTTTGTAAGCGTGGCGGTAACATTTCCTTCTACGGAGGGACTTTTGACCATATCAACGCCAGCCTGGGCGGCCATGATCTTTATGACATCCTCAATTGGTGTGTTTCTGAAATCAACGCTTACTTTTGTCTGCATTTGCTCATCGAGTGAAGGCACAGATGCGGTCAACTCGACCTGTGGTTGTGGTTCTACGGCAATGGCGCAGGCACAAAGCATTAGAAAAACAAAAGGTATCAGATATTTTAAGGCCATATATTTTTTCATATTATTTTTCATTATAAATATTATTTAGTTTCTAATCCTGAACCCTCTGGGTCCATCTTTGGCCGTCCAATTCGAATTCAACGCTGTCCACATTTATTTTTACAACAGTTACACCTGAGATTATATCTCCGAGGGCCACTATTTCATTTCCAACAATTGCTGTTGGATTATTAACACTATATACAATTCCCTTTACAACGAGCTTTTCATATCTGGCTTGTGAATTTGTTGTCGTAGTCGTTGCTGTCGGCGCTGAGGCCCTAAACTCCATAGGATCGCGAACATCAGCCGGGTATGGTTCGGGAGCTTTCCATGTCTCTTTTGCAGAGTTGACAGGGGCCGGTGTCGGATTAAATTGTCCGGCTTTGATAGTTCTTGTGGGAGTAGTTCCAAAGGTCCGAAAGAGTGCCCAGATAAAAACAACAAGAAGAATCGGGATGAGTAAGGTCATCATTTTTTGTCTTGGGCCGGCAGCAGATTGGAAGATAGAGGATAACTTCCTGAATTTTAATTTGAAGCGCAACGCTTCGCTATTTTAATCAGCCCGCTAAG
>CAZOPG010000339.1:0-2710 GCA_964581585.1 uncultured Planctomycetaceae bacterium
CTAAAGCGGGCTGATAAAAACAGCGAAGCGTTGCGCTTCAAATTAAAATTCAAGCCTTTTATCCAAACGACACTCTACTGTCTACAAATTATCGAGACTCATCCAGCCATCTAAAGCACATACCATAGTTAATGAAAATCTGATCCTGGGTATAGCGAGGTGGATCGGTTATCTGTACATTGAACGTGTGGTAGTAGGCACTTGGCCCATAATACCAGTCTTGTTGTTGAAGCTCTTCAAGGCTCCAACTCTCAACGTGCCCATCCAGATACCAGGCTGTCCCCTTGCTGTTATGATATCCAGGCCAGGGGTCAGCTATAAACGCCTTTTTCCTGTCCGCGACTAAATCAAATCCCCATTGGCTGGGCATGCTCTCTAAAGTCCAGGTAATAAAAGGACCATTCGGAAAAACACCACTTGCCCACTTGTTGCGAACCTGAACACCAGTCAGAATCTGAATGGCCCAGGGCACGGACCAGTCATCAAACATTATGCGGTCAAGGTTTGTCATTCCATAACTATCATCAACAGGGTCAAGATCAGGATCAATAAAGTCGGCACTGCACATGTTATCTTCAGGGATCGAGGGACAATAAAATAATCTCGCGGATTCACGGCTGTGCTCAAGAATGCCCGTCGAAAACAATAGACCTAACCCACTGTAATTATCACCATTGCAGGTAAGGGCGCAAATATCCCAGCCAATTCCCGTTTGAACCCTCGACGAATCACCCGGGGGAACACTATAATTTATCCCAACAAAATTCAAGGTTACACCGTCATTTTCGATGGCGTATTCTGTACAGGCAAGGCCAAGCTGGCCCAGTCTCGATTTGCAGATAACGCCCCTGGCCCGTTCTCTTTCAGCGGCAAAAAACGGCAACATAAGCGAAAGAGCAAATGCCGTACACGCCACAACTGCTGCTGATTCTATCGGAGTGATACCGCTTCTGCTTTTCATAGCCATTTTACCTCCTATAAAGCTTGTCCCGTAACTCTCCTGTTTTCCCTCTAAAAACCGGCATTATTATACCATCTTCCCCATAAATGTCAACAAAAAAAAGACAAAACCCAATAAGAATTTCTCCTTGCGGTTATGGGCCAAAAATGGCACTATATCTGTTATGCCTGTAAAAAATCGAAAAGCTGTTATTCTGTTAAGCGGCGGCCTGGACTCTGCAACCGTTCTGGCGATAGCTAAACAGGCCGACTACAACTGCTACGCTCTGAGCTTTCGTTACGGCCAGCGTCACATTGTCGAAATCGCCTCGGCACAGACGGTTGCATCAGCAATTGGCGTCGTTGAGCATCGTGTGATCGATATCGACCTGGCAGCTTTTGGCGGTTCAGCCATTACGGATCATTCTATTGACGTTCCGCTGGACAGAGAAAATATCGGCCTTGAAACGAGTATCCCCATCACATACGTCCCGGCGAGGAATACTATCTTTTTGAGTTATGCTCTTGGCTTTGCCGAGGTGATCGGCGCTTTTGATATCTTCATCGGTGTAAACGCTACTGATTATAGCGGCTATCCCGATTGCCGAGCCGAATTTATCGCCGCTTTCGAAAAGACAGCCAACCTCGCCACCGCCGCCGCTGTCGAGGGTAAGGGAAAATTCAAAATTCACACGCCTATTATCGACCTGACCAAGGCTCAGATTATTCAAAAAGGCACCGCCCTGGGCGTGGATTACTCGCTAACGCATAGCTGCTATAAGCCGGACGAAAAGGGCAGAGCTTGCGGCAGATGTGATTCGTGCACGTTAAGGTTGAAAGGTTTCGCCGAAGCCAATCTGACCGACCCTATCGAATATATGAAATAACTTATGGCAAAAATGCTCGGATACATGCTAACTTGGACAACATATGGAACATGGCTCCAGGGAGACAAAAGGGAATATGTTAAAGATAGTGAAATTTTGAATGCAAACCCTGGATTAGAGGGAAGCAATAGAAAAGTACAATCGCAGGAAACTATTTTGTTGGAGCCAACTCAACAGAAACTGGTACAGGCATCGATTTTAGAGGAGGCTAAGAAGATGAATCACCTGTTATATGCTATTTCCGTAAAGAAAACACATGTTCATATGGTTGTACCTGATCACCCAAAAGGAAGTAGTGCGATTGTTGCAATATACAAGAATGCAGGGCGGCAAGCTTTGCGAAAAACCAGCGCTGTCGGCAAGGTTTGGACAAAGGGATATGATATAAGATATTGCTATAATGAACAGATCCTGAAACAAAGAATTAATTATGTAAATGCGCACCGTTCCTAACTTGTTTAGCCCCCAGTTTTACTGGGGGTTTAAGGTAACCCCGGGTAGAACCCGGGGCTAAACGGAATCCAAATGATTGTAAACGAGATATTTTATTCGCTGCAGGGTGAGGGCAGATTGGCTGGGGTGCCAAGCGTTTTTGTTCGGCTTGCTGGCTGTCCGTTGCGATGCAAATGGTGCGATACGAAATACGCATGGGACAACTCTGCCGGGGACGATTACTCAATTGAGCAGGTAGTACAGAAGACCTCGGCATTCGATTGCGATTTTGTAATTATTACTGGTGGCGAGCCGATGGTAAATGACCAATTGGCCCAATTAGCTGCTCAGTTAAAATCCGCCAAAAAGCATATCACTATTGAGACGGCGGGGATAGTTTTCGTCGCTGGCCTCCATTGCGACCTAATGAGTGTCAGCCCTAAATTGAGCAA
>CAZOPG010000340.1:0-2700 GCA_964581585.1 uncultured Planctomycetaceae bacterium
TCCTGGCAATCGCCAGAGCCGCCTTAACTTTTTCTATGCTTTCATGTGATGCGCTGTCCCGGGTCGAAAATGAAAGCATCGCAACCTTAGGCTCCGTCCCAAGCAGGCTTCTGCCGCTTTCGGCTGATGCCAGCGCGATGTCCGCAAGCTGTTCGGCGTCCGGGTCAATATTTACCGCACAGTCAGCGTAAATGAACAACTTATCCTTTTCGTCAAGAAAATCAGGAATGACCATCAGGAAATAACTGGAAGCTGTTTTCATCCCCTCCATCAGGCCAACAGTCAAAGTTCCAGCCTGAATAAGTGTGGCAGTAGTATGAGCAACCCCTCCGATGGCTGTGTCGGCGTCTCCGCAAGCGACCATCATGGGCGCAAAGAAAATAGGTTTGGCAACCATTCGTTTAGCCACAGCAACACTAATATCATCGCGGTCGCCGACGTATGCTTGGGCATAAGCGGTGAGCCTGTCGCTCTGCCTGGGATCGATGATCTTGATGCCGTCAATGCTTACGCCGGCTTTTTCGATTGCCGCTTCGACCTTTTCGCTCTTGCCGAGCACGATAGGCTCAGCGAGGCCCTGGTCCTTAATTTTTCTGGCGGCCTGAATGATTCGCTCGTCACTGCCTTCCGGCAAAACAACCGAAAAACCACGCCCTTTAACCTTTTCTGCGAAAGATTTTACAATATCCATTTTTATTCCTGACTCCTAACTGTTAAATATGTTTCAAAACGCGCCAAGGTACAGTTTATTTCGGCAAAGTCAATATAATTTATTTTTATACATCAAACATAGAGTATTGTTATGGGTTTCTCGTCCAGGGCCGGGAAATCTTCTGGAAGTTGTCCGGCCGTTCGGCGGAGCTGCCTTTTAATCTTGTTTGTGCAATTATATGGCTCATGCCATGACGGCTGAGCAGGCGATAGATATAAGGCATTGACACCTTTCTGCCAAGGGTCTTCTCTACGATAGGTTTTATTTCCGCCGCTTTGGGTGGCTGGCCATGCCGGGTTTTTTGAATAAAAGGCTTTAACAGTTCAGCTTCCTGCTGAATGGTCAAAAACCCCCAGCGTCTGCCGCCTCGGCCGGGACGTTTCAGGCCATCAGGCCCAAGAGTATTATACTGGCGAATCCATAGCCAGACTGCCTGGGTCGATATGTCCAACACTTCTGCTACCTTGTTAGCGTGCAGATTACCCGTATGGGTCAGCCAGATAGCCATTCGTCTCTTGTGAGCCGACTGGTCAGGGGCGGCCTGGAGCCATTGGAACATTTGTTCTATTGATAGCCAGGATTTTATTTTGGCAGGGGATCGCATAAATCAGAGCCTTTCGGCACAAATTATACCAAACTATACGTTTGATGTATATAAAAAAACTAAACAAAATTATCGAATGGTTCATCACACCCACAACCCCGTTTAGCCCTCAGGCGGGCCTGAGGGCTCTTGACGCCAACACTTCAACAACGCCGTTTAGCCCCGGCAATACTTTGCCGGGGTTCCCATTGTCTTCTCAATATTTATCCGCCAAACTCTTGCATTTCAACGAATTACGTCCTTTCGTCTCATAGTATATGCTCTTCGACATGTTCTGACCCATTTGGCGATAGAAGTACTGCATCGCTTTCTCTGTCATGCTCTACCATACGATCTTTATGTAGAACTCTGATGACGCGACTCTTAAAGACACTAAGATTGGAGTACTCTATCCAATCGCAGAGGTCCTCCACAAGGACAGCGGTCTCTTTGGTATGGTAAAGAAGAAGCAGTACCTGATCAGTTGCAGAAAGTCCTTTCTTTAGAACGCGTTTTTTCCCTGCGACTTCCCATATTGCAGGGAGTTGTCGCACAGAGATGTTGTCTACTAAATCTTGAGCTTCCTCCAGTGACATTCCATGGTGTATTCTAATTAGTTCACAAAGAACCCAGTCTGCAGTTCGAGCCATAACTGCCGTATCTATCTCATTTGCATCAACATCCCCCCCAACATGCCCTATTCCTCTCTTGTTCCGCATTGTGTAAAGAAATACCAAGGCACGAGGGATAACTGCACGTTCAGATTCTGTTGCAGAAATAGTTGGCGATGTAATCAATTTCCGACAGTCGTCCGCAAAGTTGCCGATCTTCTTGCCGAAAGGAGTGTAAACTCCAAAGATCTTGTTTTGAAGTTGTCGAAGCACCGTTTCGCAAAACTTTCCAGCAGAGAGACCCGCTGCCTCAAATCGCGATTCCACACAATTCCTCTTCAAATCCAAATATGTGTCACTAATTTTAGTACGAAACTTTTTTGTAATACTGTTTAACGCAGTATCCAGAAGAGGGTTATGCTTTGGTGTACTCATACTGATTATCCTTGTTTTTCTTTCGAATCAATTCTTTGCTACGAATCATTCTGGCGAGTTTCCCAGAAAAATCATTGGGTTTGAATTTTCTGGCATGGTTCCTATCGCAGTGCGCAATAATATCATTAATCGTTTTGGGTTTTGAAAAGAAATCTGTTTTAGCTAACTGACTTAAAGTGGCTATTGCTCCAATACCTGCCGTTGCCGGCTTCTTTTTGGGCTTTGGAGGGCCATTTTTTGGTTTCGGCGATGCCTTCTTCTTGTGCTTAGGCTTCTTGGGTTTTGGCTTGGTGTCCTCTGGGTTATAACTCGACAGTCATAAGTTCTTATTAGGCTACTTTCTTGGTAAAGCCGTTGTG
>CAZOPG010000341.1:0-2679 GCA_964581585.1 uncultured Planctomycetaceae bacterium
CGGCGTAAAAGCTTGCTTCTGGGATGTGAACAGTTCTGGATTAACAGAAGAGTCTGGCCTGCCTGAAGTGGTGGGTTTGACTACGGCTGAAATGAAAACGCTATCGACCTTTACCGATGCCGGCTGGTATATTTCAGATATCAACGGTGCCGAGGCTCACTGGATTATGCTCCATGATGGGGTAGATTATCCGCAAAACATTTATTATTTCTATCATAATTCTACACCTGTACCTTTATTGGGAGACGGCACAGAGCAGAATCCCTACGAAATAGACTCGCCGGAAGATTTTATTACCCTGGGGCAATACGGCTCTGCCTGGGACAAGCATATTAAGTTAATGAGAAATTTGGATATGGCCGGTTTTAAGGTTCGTCCGATCGGCAATACAATAATAAAATTTACAGGCAGTTTCGATGGTCAGGGTTTTGAAATTCGCAATGCGGCAATTGATACGCCAAACAAAGATTATGTTGGTCTGTTCGGCTATGTGGGCAGCGGAGGAGTGATAACCGGTCTGGGTGTTGAAGGAGTAAATGTTGCCGGAGAAAAATATGTTGGTGGATTGGCTGGGTATAACTCCAAGGGCATAATCTCCAACTGCCATTCGACCGGCTCTGCGGACGCAAATTCTCCTTCTTATATTGGCGGACTGGCGGGGGTGAATTTTGGCGGGGTAATTTCCAGATGCTATTCGACTGTCGATGTCAATAGTTGCGGCGCAACCATAGGCGGCTTGGTTGGACTCAATGGAAACGGAGGAACAATTACCAATTGCTATGCCGCGGGAGATGCCTGTGTAGAATCAGTATCATCGTCTGAACTTGATGTCAGTATCGGCGGACTGGTTGGGCACAGTGGAAATGGTGCGATTTCCAACTGTTATGCGGCCGGCGATGCTTGTGCGGCCGGTATTCAATCATCGGCCGATATTTGTGTAGGCGGATTGATCGGGCTGGAAAATGCCGGAGATGTGAACAACTGCTATGCAACTGGAAATATCAGCTACAATTCCAGTTCCGAATCCAGTTACTATGCCGGCGGACAAATTGGATTTAATTATTTCAGTTCAGTAGGCAACTGCTATTCGACAGGCAGTATTACCGAAAACGATTCCAATGATTCCGATTATTTTACAGGCGGGTTTACAGGATTGAATATGGGCGGTGAGATTTTAAGATGCTTCTGGGATGTTGAGACTTCCGGGATAGAGAGGGGCTATAATCTTGACCTGCATTGTCCCGGCACGGTTGCGAATATATCAAGCAAAACTACCGCACAAATGCAGGATGCCGGTACGTATGTAAACGTGGGGTGGGACTTTGATTCTGATGACGGCGACGAGGAGAATTGGTTTATGCCGATTGCGGAGTATCCGATCTTGGCATGGCAGATATCTCCTGCGGATGTCTACACCGACGGCAGGAATGATATGAAAGATTTTGCGGTGTTTGCGCAGTACTGGATGAGAGAGGATTGCGCGATAGATAACCATTACTGCGATCTGGCTGATATGGACCTTGATGGCCATGTTGATATCGATGACTTCAGCGAATTTTTAAGCTATTGGCTGGAGTCAGGGATATATGAGTGAGCGTTTACGGGGGGCGAAGTCTTTTTTGGTGAAATTTGTGTTTTCTGCCGATATTCCCAAATATACTGAAGTCTTGACAATATCATTCAATGCGTATAGCATTTGTTGAGGCGTTTTTAGGAATCTGTTTATGCTTGATATTATTGGCAGTTATGTTACTGAAAGTGTTGGCAATTGCGGCCGTTTTGCGAGGTTTCAGATGCGCACAGCCGCCGCTTCGGTTTCTGCCTGTTTTTCCGTTCGCTCCTATCCGCTGATATGGACGCAAATGCTTTCCATAGGGGTTCGCAGCGTGCCTGTAGTTATGGTAACCGGTGCTTTCGTGGGGATGGTGTTGGCGATGCAGGCTTATGATCAACTCGCCGGCCTTGGTATGGAAGAATATCTCGGCGCGCTAATTAACGTTTCTGTCGTAAAAGAATTAGGACCCGTCCTGGCAGCTGTTATGCTTGCCGGACGAGTTGGTGGGGCGTTAACGGCTGAGCTGGGAACAATGAATGTTACCGAGCAGATAACGGCTGTGCGAAGTATCGGCACCGACCCGGTTAAATACCTGGTTGCTCCACGGCTACTGGCATGTTTACTGTTGACGCCGTTTTTAATTATCTACGCGGACTTCATGGGCATTTTCGGCGGATATATTATAAGCGTGCTGCACTTTGGGATAAACAAACAAGCTTACTGGAACTTCAGTGCCAATGGCGTAGAGATGTGGGATGTAAACATTGGTATTATTAAAGGTTTTTTCTTTGGAGCTGCTATTGCTGGGGTAAGTTGTTATAAGGGTTTTCACTGCAAGGAAGGCGCTCACGGTGTAGGACAGGCCTGCACAGAGGCTTTTGTGGGCAGTTTTATTCTTATATTGGCTATCGACTTCGTGCTGGTTGTAATTTTCAAGGCGATTTACGCAACATTCTGGCCTCTTAGAATGATGGTTTGAAAGATTTAAAGGTGTCGAAAGAAATAAAAAATTATGATGGCCTGATTGTTCTCAGGAACCTGACCAAAAAGTTTGGCAGTAATATGGTCCTGGATGATGTATCTCTGGCTATTGAAAAGGGCAAGACCACCGTCATCATCGGTCC
>CAZOPG010000342.1:0-2667 GCA_964581585.1 uncultured Planctomycetaceae bacterium
TTGGTGGTACATAATTGCTCCGCCAGATGGTACAATTTTACTCCGCCGTTTACATATCTGTGTTTTCCGCCAGAGTATCAGCAGGTTTTCCTTCTCCTGCAGCTGATTATGAAGAGGGAAAGCTTGACCTGAACAAACATCTTGTTAAAAACCCTGCAGCTACCTTCTTTGTAAGAGTAACAGGAGATTCGATGACAGGGGCAGGAATTCATGATGGAGACCTTCTGATTGTTGATCGTTCTAAAGAACCTGCCAGTGGTAATGTAGTAATAGCTGTCATCGATGGAGAGCTGACTGTCAAAAGGATGAGAATAAAGAGTGGTAAATATAGCCTTGAACCAGAGAATGAGAATTACCCCGTCCAGAAGATTACTGAGAATATGGAATTTGAAGTTTGGGGAGTTGTCACAAATGTGATCCATCCATTATGAGCAATATATCTGCATTAGTTGATTGTAATAACTTCTATGCCTCATGTGAGAGAGTATTCCAGCCTTCCCTTCAGAAAAGACCTGTAGTAGTATTATCAAATAACGATGGCTGTATTGTATCCCGTAGTAATGAGGCAAAAGACCTTGGTATTGCTATGGGAACTCCCTTCTTCAAAGCTGAAGATATTATCAAAAAACACGATGTGGCAGTTATGTCATCAAATTATACTTTATATGCTGATATGTCCAGCAGAGTAATGCAAACTTTGAGTAGCTTTACACCTTCAATAGAAGTCTATTCCATTGATGAAGCATTTTTAGAGCTAAGTGGAATACAGACAAATCTTGATACCTATGGCAGAGAGATCAGGAAAACTGTTTTGCCTCGAATCTTATACAATTTTTGACCACGTTCGGTCAGAAGTTTCCGTTCCATCAATTCCGTCGGAGATAAATTATCAGGTATCAGTCCTTCCGGCGGCGGTTGCTCGGCCATCGCTTTTCGTTGTTTATAATCTTTCTGCACCGCTACCAATAATTCAACATCACCTGCCGGCATCTTTGTGAAATTCTCGTCACTGCAATATCCGGCATCTGCCAAAGCCACGCCGGTTTTTTCTTTTATTCCAACTTCCTGTCGATTCGCTTCAGTTTGCTCAAGCATCGGATGCAATTGTCGTTTATCGTTTCCCTCTTGCGTTACATCTTCGGCAACTATTATCTGCTCTTTAGTCGTCACCGCCTGACCGTTAAGACCCTGAACGAAACCTTTTCGCGTTTTCATTATCCGGCTGTCAGGATCGGTGACATTAGCTTTGGCATCTTTGTTTTCAGCTTCTTCGGGTGACTTGGGCTTACGGCCATGAGACTTTTTGCCGGTGCTTTCTTCTTTGGCTTTGCGACTGTCTATCTTATCCTGTTGAACTTTTTGGGCTTTTACCTTTCCCTGCTCTAAACGCTCTTTACAGGCTTTTAGCCGACTTATACGGCTGTTGCGGTCTCGCAAATCATCAGGCATTTCATCGCCTCTTTTATCAGGGCCAAAGGCTTTGTCTTCTTCGGCATCTTTGGCCGCTGCTTCATAAAGCATCTTATCGATTTCCTGCTTCAAGTGTTTCAATGTTCGATTGGCTGACAGCGAAGCATTAGCCTTTATCTTTGTACCATCCAGCGAAACCTTGCCGAGTTTGACCAACCCTGCCTCAGCACAGAGCCGAAGAATTTCAAAAAAATTTTTTCAAATGCGACTGGTTATCCTTACGAAAACGACTGATAGTACTGTGGTCGGGATACTGATTAGCAGTGATGACTTTGTAAGCAATGTCAGTCTGGCAGTGTTTTTCAATACGCCTGATTATAGCGGCGGCGGGATACTGAACAATTCTTCGATTACTATCAGTGATTGTACTATCAGCGGCAATAAGACTGAATATAGCGGCGGCGGCGGAATGTATAATTACGGGGATTGGGTTACGATTAGCGATTCTACGTTCAGTGGCAATACGGCTGAATATGGCGGCGGGATATATAGTTATGGCCCTCAGACGATCAGCGATTGTGTATTCAGCGGCAATACGGCTGGATCTGGTGGCGGGCTTTACGTAAATTCTTCTACTACGGTTATCGACAGCGATTTCTGGCTCAATGTGCCGGATGCTATTGCTGCTGTTGCCGGGGGCATTAGCGACGGCGGTGGTAACAGCTTTGTAGTAGAAGATTACCTACCACCCCCGAAAGCTCTTGAGGTGGGTTTAGAGGGAGATATTGACGGCGATGGTGATGTGGACCTTGTTGACTTTGCTAAAATGTCAGCCAACTGGCTGGTGGGCGTAGAGGATTAACTTGCCCTTTTTCCCATAATTGCAAATTAAATGAAGCAATCTCAAGTGTTTGTTAGTTGCTATGAGTTTAGATTGCCGCGTCGGCCTTTGGCCTCCTCGCAATGACCGGCCTGGAATTTGTTTTGTTCAAAGGAGCGACTGTGAAGGCTAAGATGATGCTTAGTGATCTCTGGAAAAACTTAAAGAGCCTAAAACTGTAATGGGGGATAAATAGATTCCTCCACTCGCTTTGCTCGGTCGGAATGACTGGGGAGGGTAGTGTTTGGTGGTTCGGGGGTTGACGATTTTGGACTTTTTCTTTTTGCGTTTATAGATATTAAGCTGTTGCCTGAGCATAAGGTTTTCAAGAATCAGGTTTTTTCTAGGCTTCCTGAATTTTAATTTGAAGCGCAACG
>CAZOPG010000343.1:0-2666 GCA_964581585.1 uncultured Planctomycetaceae bacterium
TCGTCAGGCTCTTGATGCAGGCAAGCATACATATGTTGAAAAACCGCTGACTCTGAAAGCCTGTAATACAGAAACGCTGATTGACTTGGCGGAAGAAAAAAAGGTCAAGCTGATGGTTGGCCATCTGCTCGAATACCATCCTGCAGTTACATATATGAAGGAACTTATCGATGACAAACAAATCGGTCAGCCCTACTATATGTACACTCAGCGCGTAAATCTTGGTATTGTCCGTCAGAATGAAAATGCATGGTGGTCGCTGGCACCGCACGATATTTCCATTATCTGTTATTTGCTTGATTCGGAGCCGGTGTCAGTTGCGGCACACGGCCAATGCTACCTGCAAAAAGATATCGAGGACGTAGTTTTTGCTAATATCAATTTTGCGGACGGCAAGGTGGCTAATGTCCACTGCAGTTGGCTTGATCCGCATAAGATAAGAAAAATGACTATCGTAGGCTCAGAAAAGATGGTAACATTTGACGACATGGCGGCATCTGAGAAAATCAGGGTGTATGACAAAGGTGCGGCACTGAAACAGGATGCCAATACATATGCGGACATAGTATCCCTGCGCTTCGGCAATATAGTAATCCCGCAGATTCCCGGCGGTGAACCACTGGCCTGCGAATGTGCTCATTTCATAGAATCTGTTCTTAACGACAAGCCCATTCGTAGCGACGGTATTGATGGACTTCGAGTTGTTAGTGTGCTTGAGGCTGGACAGAAATCATTGAAAAACAACGGTATTGCCGTTAACTTGGAGAAATTATAATTGAGTCATAAGCCTGATTATTTTGTTCATGAGTCGGCCTATGTCGACCACCCGTGCGAAATTGGCAAGGGTACAAAGATATGGCATTTTTCACATGTCTTGAAGAACGCTAGGATTGGCGAGAATTGCATTCTTGGTCAGAATGTAAGTGTCGCGAACGATGTTGCGATTGGCAATAATGTCAAAATACAGAATAATGTTTCGATTTATACCGGCACCATCATCGAAGATGACGTGTTTTTAGGCCCATCATGTGTACTTACAAATGTAACAAATCCCCGTTCGCAAGTTGTTCGGAGAGGTATTTACGAAAAGACGATATTCAGACGTGGCGCAACCATCGGTGCCAACGCGACGATTGTATGTGGCATTGAGTTAGGCAGGTACTGCTTTATCGCAGCAGGTACTGTTGTCGCAAAAGATGTGCCCGATTATGCATTAATGATTGGTGTGCCCGGGCGTCAGATGGGCTGGATAAGTCGTCACGGTATCCGATTGCCGGAACCTAACTCGGAAGGGTTTATGGTTTGCCCTGAGAGCGGATATAGATATAAAGAAGTTGAGCCAGGTGTGATTCGATGTGTCGATCTGGATGAGGCAGAGCCTTTGCCGCCGGAAAAAGCGGTTGGCAAAAAAACATACGATGAATTTAAAAAAAGGAGTAACGACTGATGCAGGTGCCATTACTGGATTTGAAAGCACAGTATGCGACAATTAAAGATGAAGTTAAGGAAGCGATTTCTGAGGTACTCGAATCGCAGAGATGTATAGGCGGGCCGAAAGTTGCGGAACTGGAAGAAAAGGTGGCTGCAATAAGCGATTGCAAATATGCCGTCGGTGCATCGAGCGGCACTGATGCGATATTGAACAGCCTGATGAGCCTTGATATTGGCCCGGGCGATGAAGTTATCACCACGCCATTTACTTTTTTTGCTACGGTTGGCTGTATCGCACGTACTGGTGCAAAACCTGTATTCGTTGATATCGACCCGAAAACTTATAACATTGACCCTGCCCTCATAGAGGCTGCGATTACAGAAAAAACCAAAGCGATTTTGCCGGTACATCTCTACGGCCAGATGGCTGATATGGATCCGATCATGGCCATCGCTAAAAAGCACAACTTGGTTGTTGTTGAAGACGCGGCTCAGTCAATCACCAGCGAATACAAAGGCAAAAAGGCAGGCAGCATCGGAACCGTTGGCTGTTTCAGTTTCTTCCCAAGCAAAAATCTCGGCGGCATCGGTGACGGCGGAATGATTGTTACCAATGATGAGAAAGTTTATAACCAACTATTTATTATGCGTAATCATGGGAGCAAACCCAAATATTACCATAAATTTGTAGGTGGCAATTTCCGGCTTGACCCGATTCAAGCTGCCGCTCTTCTGGTAAAGCTACCGCACCTTGACGAATGGTCACAAAGACGACGGGATAATGCCGAATATTATAACAAAAAGTTTGAAGCCACTGTTGTGCAAACGCCTTACATCAGCAAGGACTGTGTAACGATTTATAACCAGTATATGATCCGTGTGCCAAGACGCGATGAGGTTGTAGCGCACTTGAAAGAAAATAATATCGGCTGTGAGATATATTATCCGGTGCCTATGCATCTCCAGGAATGTTTTCAATATCTGGGCCACAAACAGGGAGATTTTCCTGAAGCGGAAAAGGCAGCTGATGAAGTTATGGCGATACCCGTCTATCCGGAACTGACAGACGAAATGAAAGACTGCGTGGCGGATTCAATTCTTTCGTTTTTAAGCTAGAATTGTGTGATTAGGAAATAATAGATCTCGATCAGGCAGTTATATAAGGCATTTAATCAGTTGGAAAGGATCAGAGATTAAGAGCCAGCCGGAGACAACGTATCTGCACCGGTAAAGGT
>CAZOPG010000344.1:0-2657 GCA_964581585.1 uncultured Planctomycetaceae bacterium
TGGACCAATACAAATATTTTTCTTTGGATTGTATTTTTTTGTAAAATTCACACAGGCCAACACAGTGCCAGTTGACTCACTCATATCGGCAACTTGCCCAACGCCTGCCCCAATTGCTGCGACGTGGTGATCCAAAGAACCAACGACAAAAGGCATTGCCGTTTTCAATCCGAGTAATTCTTGCCCTGATTTACAGATGTTACCTGCCACAGTACCAGGGCACAGCGGCTTTGATAATATAGAGCCATCTATGCCGAGGATGTCGAATGCTTTGTCCCACCATTTAAGTTTCTGCAAATCAAGAAGCCCCAGTAGCGATGCCGTTCCCGCATCACCGGCATATTGCCCGGTAAGCGAAAATGTTAAATAATCAGAGATTGTCATTATACGGTTAGTCTTTCCCCATGTATCTGGCTGGTTCTTCTTGAACCATAACAGCTTATTTATACATAGTTGATTGCTGCAATCTATTCCTAAACCGGTTATTTGCAGGAAATCATCCCTTTGCCAAAGTTGTTTAACCTCTGGATATATTCGTTTTGAACGTTCATCAGGCCAGAGAATTATCGGAGTTAGCGGCAAATCGGATTTATCAAGAAGGATAAAACTGTTTGCCTGTGAAGAATAACCAATAGCTTTTATTTCTGCCGGTTCCACTTTTGCCTGTTTGCAGACATCTTTTAAGCCATTTTGGAGCAGTTTCCAGAACCGATCTATTGCTAGTTCATAAAGCACGCCACTGCCGATATCTTTTTTGACACTTACTCCGCTAAGACCAAAACATTTACATTCTCTATCAAACAGTCCTAGCTTAAAGTAGCTTGTGCCAAGGTCGATGCCTAATGTGAGTTCCATTATTTTAATTCGCTTAGCATTTCGATGGTTTTTTTTACGAGTATTTCGCCGGTTTCGTAAGTAAATATCCCGTTAGAGGCTTCATAGCCGCCCTCTTCTAGAGCCTCTTTAGTGACGATATATCCCTGGAATTCACCGTTAGCCAGTGAAACTATAAATGCGTTTGGCATTGCGGCCTTGACCGCCAATGGATACTTGATAAACAGTTCACCCTGCCAGCCGACAAAACTACAATTCCCTACTTTGATAATCTGAATCTCCGCAGGCAAACAGGATTGGTAAGCTTTTTCAAGAGTACCTTCCTGGTAGGCTTTGGCCAGCGTTAAAGATTCCTCTGCGCCAAACCAATCGCACTCGACAGTTCTTGTTTCCTGAGATGGGGCACTGGTGTTCTGCATATGCTCCAATTTTTTAACAACCTTTTCGAGTTTGGCTTCTGCTTCAGTAACAGTCAAAAAGGTTTTTCTCGGCAGGTCAGCGATAAGCATTTGTCTAGTGTAAAGTTCTGCATCGCTATTAAATTTAATCGATGGTAAAACTTTTTCGACGGCTTTGCCAAGTATTTGGCCAATCCTTTTGGCTTCGGCAAATGTATTCGCCTTTGTTACGTGGCGAGGGCTCTGGTTGCCGGAAGGCCCTGTGTGATGCAGAACGGGACAATCCTTGCCGAGGACATTTTCCTGCAGATAAATTCTCGTAAAACCTGGAAAATCGGCGCTGACGAGTTTTGAATCTTCATGCATAACCGTTGGGTGCATTGAGCAGATTAGCATACAGGCTATATTTTTATCATCCAGAGATTTGATCATAAGAACAGGTACATTGTGGTCTGCCGGCCCCTGAGGATTCCTCCGATTTGTTCCAATGCCTGTGTCATCAGCAACTGTTAAGCCAAGTTTTGCGTCGCAGGCATTTTCGAAAGCTTTGCTTGCAGCCTCGACAATACCATTTTCCATAAGCTGAACATACTTTTCATCTGGCTTAGGCACAATAGCATCGCCATCCATACTGATATAACTAATGGTAATAGGAGCCGAGTGAGTATGTGTCGTGGTTATCATGATATTGGCCGCGGGAACGCCGGTTGCATCCTCGATCTTTTTCCGCATCCGGCCTATTAAATCCTTAGCGATCAGACAAATATCGTTAGTTATGAAAATCGCATTGGTCTTTCCATCGGAAAGGTACAATGCACTGCTTAACAAAGGGTCATTTATACCCGTACTGTATCTTTCTACATGAGGATAGCCGAGTAAAAATTGTGAATCCTTTGGCGAGATATTAACTTGTGCCGCACCAGCTTTTAGTGTATCTGACATCTCTATTTCCTTAAGACAGTAAAACTATTCAATTGTTACCAAAATCTATTAGAAGGTCTTATCAAAACGAGGTTCGATATCTGAAGCAATAAATTCTGTCACATAAAAATCTGTTCTAAGCAATTGATGAATCGAGGTTGGAACCAACGGAGTTACCGGCCCGTGAGCAATCAATCTGGTTGCAAATTTCTCCCATGAACATTCTGAACCATCAACCCTTATACCATTCCAGTCATTTCTTTTCTTCGCCGCTATAATTTCAGCCGGGCCAATGGTAGCCGCTTTGGGCGGAACTGCTGCCAAATCTCCGGCATAACCAAAGCTGGCGTGCAGAGAGTTCTGTGCAATTGTAAACGGATTCAGAGTTACAATCCTCGGCCCCATTTCTTTAAATTCCTCTAATGTCCCCTCAAATTCACTTCCGGGGATTCCAGGCTCGACAAATGCAACGTGTCCAGTCCAGCCTGGACCGCTCTGACACAA
>CAZOPG010000345.1:0-2645 GCA_964581585.1 uncultured Planctomycetaceae bacterium
AAGCGGGCTGATAAAAACAGCGAAGCGTTGCGCTTCAAATTAAAATTCAAGTAAGTTTCCTTTTGCCAGCGATTGTCCATGTTTTTTTTACGAACGCCCGCGTATATTCAAGCACACTTATTAACCTATCGTGTAGCTTCTCCTTGCCCAGTTCCAAACCCTGCTTAGGCTGGCCTGGCAAGGACGGTTTTAGCTGATGCCAACGCTGGCGGTAAGGTTTGATCTCGATAAAGTATATGTCACTGTTTGAGGTGGATTTGGTTAGAATACCAACCGAATTGATTTCCATTGCTTTGGCATAAAAAACAATACTATCGCCAACTTCCAGGTCATAATTTTCCAACTCAAGCGTGCGTGTGAATTTTTTATTCCTAACACCTTGTTCGATTGGAATGTCGAAAGTCTCAGCTTTGGCGCCGGCTATTTCCCAACTCAGCGAAACCGATTTCAAACCGAAATCATCGGTTACCTCAAACGATATCGGTACACTGGCAACATTTGTAGCTGAATAATCACTGGCAGGTGAAATCAGTTTGAATTTTGCGGGAGCATCAACTTTCAGTTTTACTTGCAGACGTTGTATGCTTTCATTTGCAACATCACCTGTGCTTGGCAACGCAAATTCGATAAAACCTTCTTGCTCAGCATCGAACTTGAAATTGAAGCTGTCGGTGTTGTTAAGCTCCTTTGTTAATTTCTTGCCGTCCATGTCGGTGATGACAGCCTTGCTAAGATTTTCACTGGTTTTAATGGTAAGAGTAACAGAGGAATTTTCGATAACCTTAATCACGAAATCATTGACATCTTCTGTGTATGGCTTCATGTGCCAATTTTTTTCCGGCAATACATTGGCAGTAATACTCTTAATTTTTGGTATGGTGCAGACAGTTATTTTTTGCCACGGACTAATAGCTTCGCCGGACTCAAAACGGTAAAGGAAATTCCCCGCTGACTCGAAAGGCACCCTTGTCTCAAATCTGTTCTTTTTATCATTACCGATAACGGGACGAAGTTGTACATAAGTATTTGGGTCGCTGTTTTGATTACTGTCAGCGATAACCAGTTTTCCAGATTCCGGCAGACGACCCCCGATTTTTGCCGACAAAGTTGCCACGGAGTTAGGCTCGATTGTTATGTCTTCGGTGATCGGCTCAAGACTTGTCTGTGGAAGGGGCTTAATCTCTGCTAATGGAGTAATTAAGCGTGTAAAATAGCAGGCAAAATACGAAAAGTTATCGAATAGATAGAAGCACGTTGTTATTAGCCCAAAAACAATGATCGTCAGTAGCACATACATCTGTCGCTTTGAAACAGTTGAATCAAAATCGGTGTTTTCTGCAGCGGTACCTACCCTTTTTATAAGTTCACCTGCAAGTTCTCGCGAGTATGGATAATCTGCGTCATCTTCATGATATTCAATCGCCGCTACGAGCTGCTGTTCAAAATTGTTTTTGCTCTCTATATAGTTTGCCGCCTGACTAAGCGAGATATGGCTGATAAGCATTTTGCACAAACGGAATAACAGAAAGGTGATGCCTGCAATCAGAAATATCAAAGCAGTCATTCTTCCAAAACCGGCAAAATGCAATTTGTGGTCGAGCCAGGCATACAGACCGATATAGATCGAAACAAATATAAGGCACATAGCCATCACTTTGAGCAATGCCAGCAAAACAAGCCGGCGTCGAACTTTTCTCACACGTTCAACGAGAGCATTGAGTTTGTTTTCTGTCGGTTCGGTCATTTTCGTTTACCTTATCGTTTCATTCGGTTAGCCACTGTCGCCTCGACCAAAATAAGTACTATTATTATCCACGCAAATATTTTCCACAACGGTTTGTAGCCTTTATCCATAGAGATAGTTGTCGCCCTTGAAGTGGTTTTAGCTTGAGGCGCAAAAATGTGCCCCATCAAATTCGAAACAGTTTGCTCAGCCGGCTTTGTCATATCGGTTTCGCCATCACTAAGATTAACGCCCGCATAGCGAGTTGGTTTTGTCAGCGTTTTCACCCAACCTACTCCACCGGTATTTGCAGGAACAATGAACGAATTAACAACAACCGCACGGGTTTTCATACCATTACAGATTTCAACCCATATAGGCTTGTCGGCCTTGGCATATTTTATCTCCATCGCGCTTGCGGCCAACGCCACTTGCTCGTCACAGGTGAAACTGTACTCGGTAATCTCTTTGCCAGAACCTAACAAATAACGGCAAAAAGCAACGGAGGCGTTTGACTTCATGAGCGAAGCCATTGAATCGTCGGCACTTGTGTTAACTAACACCACCGTTCCATTACCAAGAGCTTTGGAATATATCAAGCCATACCCGTTTTCGAACTGCCAGTTGCAAATCCCTTCATCGGCGGGCGTGCATTCGTAATATCCCATAACAGCAATATTATCGATCTCGTAATTACGCAGAGATTTGACTATCGAATCATAGTCCTCAGTGGCAGTTAATTTTGCGGCGGAAGGTTCTGGCTGAATATAGGCCCTTCGGCCAACATATTTGTCGGGAAGCGATGCCATAACTTCCTGCTGCCACAATTGTTCGGCAGCATTTCTGTCCAAATAAGGCGACATGAATAATACCCAAATTTTAATCTGAAGCGCAACATTATTTATCCGCTCCATAACACCTC
>CAZOPG010000346.1:0-2593 GCA_964581585.1 uncultured Planctomycetaceae bacterium
CCTTGTTGGGGGCATCAGATGATGTACACAGTGATAGATGTCGAAATCGCCCACCATCTGCTCAAGCTTAGGGAAATTACTCATTTTCCAAAAATTCTCCAGCCATCGCATCTTAATGGAAGTCGATTTAAGTTCTACATGTTTTGTGAAATTCGCAATCGTTTCGTAACATTCTTTTTGGAAACGGCGTGAATAGAAAAGCACAAATTCAGGCCTGTCAGCCAGTGTATCAAACCCTTTTAACAAGCCGGTTCCGAAGGAGTAGAATCCGGAAAACTTGTTCACAACGACCGGGTTAAAATCGAAAGCTATTCGCACTTTACGTTCCATCATTTGAATCCCACTGCGTTTCGGTGCTTATCAATTGCGTCTCATACAAACTCTGATATAACTGGCAACTCTTGATCAGTTCGCTGTGTTTGCCCTGTGCCACTATTCTGCCATGGTCCATCACAACTATCATGTCAGCTGATATTACCGTGCTGAACCTGTGAGCTATAATAAAGCAGGTCCTGTCATGTATCAACTCTGAAATTGCCTTGTGAATCTTCGCTTCACTGTCTGCGTCCACCTGGCTGGTCGCTTCGTCAAATATCAGTATAGGCGGGTTCTTCAGAATAGCTCTTGCGATAACTATCCGCTGTAGCTGCCCGCCACTGAAGCCTGCTCCATGTTCTCTGATAACCGATGCATAACCCTCTGGCAAAGGCTCAATAAATTCATGTGCAAACGAACGCTTAGCTGCATCAATGACATCCTTCTGTGTTGCGTCGCTTTTGCTGTAACCGATATTAGTTGCTATCGTATCATTAAATGTAACCACTTTCTGCGTTACCAAACCGATCTGATCCCTTAGACTCCTTAACGTGCCGTCTTTTACATCCTGGCCGTCAATCAAAATCGTTCCGCTGTCAACGTCATAAAACCTTGGAAGCAGATTTACCAGCGTTGTTTTTCCTGAACCGTTTGGCCCGACTACCGCAATCGTCTGGCCCGCTTCTATCGTCAGGTTTATTCCTTTTAATATCGGCTCATCACTGCCAGGATAGGAAAAAATAACATTGTGGAACTCAATTTTATTTTTCAGAGGCGAAAGTTCAATTGCTTCTGGTTTTTCAACTTCTGCAATTTCGTCAACAATTTCAAAGACCCTTTCCGAGGCTGCGTTTGCGCTTTGTACTTTGTTCCAGATGTCGCTGGTTTTGCGAACAGATTCAGCGGTGGTACCAAGCAGAATCAAAAGTACAAAAAATGAACTGGGCTCCATATTGGAGTTGGTTACCCAATGTGCCCCTACCAGCAAAGCCGCCGAACCAGCTATCATACCCAGAACCTCCATTATGGGGCCTGTGCCTGCGTCAACCTTGGCTATGCGAAGTGTTTGTTTCAGGAATTTGCGATTTATCTCATGGTAAGCTCGGCTCTCCTGCCCCTGGCGGTTGTACACCTTTACCACGCCCAAAGCGCTGATCACTCCCTGAACCTTTCCGAGCATAATTGCTCCGCTTCTAAGCGAGCGTTTTGTAACTTTTCTGACTCTCTTTCCAAGCAATGCACCCAAACCAATGATGGCCGGGGCACCGCATAAAAATATAAGTGTAAGTTTATAGCTGATGAACATAGCAAAAGCTAAAGTGCCAATCGCTTTGAGTGGCTCGCGCAAAGCCTTGCCTAATAAAATTTTGATTCCCTTTCCCGTCCCAGCCGTATCTCCCAACAGACGGCTGACAGTATCACTTGTGCCTCTGGTAGAGAAAAAGCCCATCGGCATTTCCATAATGTGGGCGAAGATATCCTCTCGCAGTTTGGCGATCGATATTTGAACGACTTTGGCGGCCAAATATTGCTGATAAAACCTGGCAATACAGCGAACGAGAGTAACCACTGCCATCAAGAGAATTATGAATACCACTGCCTGTTGTTTATTGAGTTTGCTCTGGCCTCTCGGGACGAAACTGATGAGTTTTTGAGCAAGGTTAACGCGAGTAGATTTCACTGGAGTAACCATTTGTACTACGTTGGTCTGACTTGGGTTGCCTTCATTATCAAGTCGGCTGAACTTGATTTTTATATTTTCGTCCTCGGTATTGGCAAGGGTATATAGTAATTTTGTGCAAACCATCTTTTCGTCGCTGTTATCGTTAAAGTCGCCGACAGCGACGATTCTGTCCTGGGGTTTAAGTCCTGCTTCTTCTGCCAGACTGTCCTTGCTAACATCAGTGATGAGCAGATAAAATCTGATGTCCGTTTCATTAACATCCGTAAAATCTGCCCTGTCCGGAACGTAGAAATCCAGCCCGTAACGCCAGCCGCAGGTTTTTCGGTCAATCCAGCCATGCAGACCCTCTTCTCCCATCATCACTTTCAGTAATGGCCCTACTGTCGCGAAGCTAAGTGAAAAAAGGAAACCTATCAACACCGCGGTGAAAATTATGACCACTACTCTTGGCCATTGCGGCCGGACATACTTTAGCATCCGCAAAAAAGGTGCCTTTTCCTTGTTTTCCATACTGTTGTCTCCGCTTTCCAGGTAACTTATATAAAGAAAAACTTATGCAGCGATATTGCCGAGTAAAATAATACATCCTATTTA
>CAZOPG010000347.1:0-2587 GCA_964581585.1 uncultured Planctomycetaceae bacterium
CAAGGAACTCAAGAAAGACTTAACCCTGGCTATACTGACTCATGTATATCGTACCCGCTATACCTATATGAATCACTGGGAAGCCATCCGTCAATTCTGGACACCGCGGGCTGCCAAGGAATTCGATGAGCCTTCCTGGAGCTTCAAAAACCGCACTCTACCTCACCCTTGGACGGTCGAGACTCCGGTTACGCGTAAGGAGATTGATCGCACTTTTCAGGAGGGTAAAGAATATTTTGGTAAGGCAATTAAAATGGATCAGGTAATGTTTTCAAGTGACTTGATCCCAGTACAGTTTCAAAGTTCTATTTCGCGCCCCTCCGCACATAGATATCAGCACGGTTTGCGCTATGCCCTATACAGCTTTGCCGGTGAGGATATTGAACTGACTGTTACGCCGGGAACGATCGCATGGTACCGAAATCGTCCAGATGCCAAGTACGTTCTGAGAAATGATGATGACCGAGTTGTATTTGAAGGGAGTATGGTTCTGGATGGAGAGCGACACGCACTGAAATTTAATGTGCAGCACCCAGGCTTGTACACTTTCGAATTTAATGACTCTGGTGCTGGCTGGAAGATTGAAGTTGCGGCAGGAAAGCCGTGTGCAATCTTGCTACGCCGCAATCGCGGTTTTATGCATGCCGGCCATATGCCACGGGTCTTTTTCTATGTACCCAAGGGAACGGAAAGTATTCAATATTATTGGAAGGGATCCGCACCGCATGATATATACGATCCTGATGATAAATTAGTACGAATTGAGCCTAAATCAGGTGTTAATGTGCTAATTCCTGTCCCTAAAGGATTTGACGGGCGCTTGTGGTCGTTCGGGCGTCTCTGCCCGGGCCACCTCTGGTTTTTCAATATTCCAAACGTTATCGCCACTTCCCCCGATTCCCTGCTATTGCCACGTGAACTGCTTAAAAGTGACGGACTGAAAGAACGTATGTCAGTAATTTCGACGGAATTAAATGTAAAGATTAAAAAATAGATTATTCACCTTATTTATAACGAATTAAAGGAAAAGATTTTATTTATATGAAAAAAGATATATCAAAATGGATTTGGTTTAAGGGCAAAACTGCCGCCGTGAACACTTATGTTGATTTTAGACAGGAATTCACCATTGATTCATTGCAATCCCCATCTGAATTACGCATAAGCAGTGAAACTAACTTTGTAGTTTGGCTGAATGGAGAATTTATTGGTACCGGACAATTTGACGACTATCCGGGAGCTGAAACATATTCCACTTTTGACCTCGATGACAAACTAGTTAAAGGAAAAAATATAATAACAATTACTGCATATCATTGCGGAGTTAATAACTCGTCTTATATTGCTTCCAATCCTGGATTATGGTTTGAATTACGAGTAGCTGATGAGCTGTTATTAAACAGCAATAAATCTACCATGAGTAGAATTTCACCAATTTATCGTCAGGGAGAAATAGCACGTTTAAGTATACAGATGGGATTTACATTCCAATGCGATATAACGCAGGATGATCAATGGCAAAAACTAGAATACGAAACAAATGAAAACTGGCAAAATTCTCAAGAAATATCCGATTTCCAGCCGGGGTCAAGACCATTAGCAATTCCGATAATCAAGAAGCGTACTTCTTTTCAAATCATAGCTCAGGGGACTCTAAAACGCACATCTGAATCACTGATGCAGTATGATTATTTGTCTTCCAGAAGAAGCAGTGAAATCTTTTCAAATATAAGTGCCGGCGAGATTCATCGCGATAAGCCGGTAACGGTATTTATGGAAAAAGATATAGATGCTGATGGCGTATATCTTGTTATAGATATGCAGCGCGAGGAAGGTGGCTTCATTGATTTGGAGCTCGATGCACCAGCAGGTATGATTGTTGATATGGCGGTTGGTGAACACTTAGCAGACCTAAGAGTTCGCTCAAGTATTGGTGGACGTACATTTGAGTCTCGAGTTATTACAAAAGATGGAAAACAGCATTTTACTCATTACATAACCCGGGCGGCTGGACGTTATTTACAATTACACTTTACTAAAATTACAGACTCATTTTCTATTGTATATGCTGGTTTGCTGCCTTTTGAATACCCTTTGCCATCGACCAGTAAATTCAAATGTGCTGATTCAATCTTTAATAAAATATATGAGGTGTCATGCCGAACACTCCAGCTATGCATGCATGAACATTATGAGGATTGCCCCTGGCGCGAACAGGCATTATATGCCAATGATTCACGAAATCAGGCTTTGACTGGATATTATACTTTCGGAGAATACAATTTTCCGGCGGTTTCATTTGAACTATTGGGACGTTCTGCAGGTGATGATGGCTATATGAAGCTTTGCGCGCCTATGGACTCGCATCGTACAATTCCATCTTTTACCATGGTTTGGTTTCTGGCAGTGGCAGATCATTTGCGCTACAGCGGCGACATTGAATATGCAAAAGCAAATTTGCCATTGATTCACAAATGTCTCGGACATTTTATTAGTACCATGAAAAACAACTTGTTACCTTCACCTACCGGTCCTGATTACTGGCATTTCTATGACTGGTCCGATGGTCTTTCCGGCGCAAACGGCG
>CAZOPG010000348.1:0-2566 GCA_964581585.1 uncultured Planctomycetaceae bacterium
GCTGCATTGACATCGAGCAGATTGTTGAAGCTGATTCCCTTTCCTTCAGCAATTTGTTCAGCGCTGCCGACGCTTGTTTCCTCATTCCCAGGCAATTTATAGAATGCTGCGCTCTGATGCGGGTTTTCGCCATAACGAAGATCCGATGCTTTTGTAAGCGCAATGGAGACTCTTTCGGGATATTCGACTTTGGCTTGGCCATTAAGATATTTTGAAATGGCCGCATCATAATAAGCTGTAAGACCAAAAGCGATTCGAGCAAGATCGCTGCGAAGCTGCATAGTCGTCGCGCCGTCATTAGCTTTCATTTCTTCAAGAATTTTATCATACTGGTCTGGACTGGTTACGACGGTAACGAATTTATTATTCTTTGCCGCCGAGCGTACCATACTTGGCCCGCCGATATCGATATTTTCAATCGCATCAGCCAGTTTGCAGTCTGGCTTGGCGATAGTCTGCTCAAAAGGATAAAGGTTTATACAAACCATATCGATTGGTTCAATTTCATTATCTTTCATCGCGGCCAAATGTTCATCGTTATCACGAAGGGCCAGCAGTCCACCGTGAATTTTCGGGTGAAGCGTCTTTACTCGGCCATTCATCATTTCAGGAAAACCCGTTACTGAATCGACACTGACAACATCAATACCAGCCTCAGAAATAGCTTTTGCGGTTCCGCCGGTACTGACGATCTTCACACCCATTCCGCTCAGGGCCCTGGCGAAGTCAACAACACCTGCTTTGTCTGAAACACTTATTAATGCGGTCTTAATTTTTACATCCATTTAACTACTAACTCCTTTCTGAAACGTTCCATATATTTTAGTTTTTTTGTCTAACGGGTTTAACACAAACTATCTGGCCGGCGTTGTCAAGCAAATACATTGCTGAATCAAGCGTGTTAGCCACAAAGTGCGAAACTTTGCTGAAATTGATTGAATAAAGTTTTTTGCCGGTCTTGTTATCCATAACGGCACACAAACCGTCATTCGTTGCCACATAAGCTTTTAAGCCGTCTTCTGCGAGCAAATCAACACCGTTTTCAAGCAGCCAGACAACTTTTCCATCGGCAATATTTACAGCATAAAGTCCTTTATCCTCGGCATACTGATAAACAGTTGTGCCGGTTACGCGTGGCTCTGTAATAAGCGGCGACTCGGTTCGAACCAGCCATTCAAGCCGGCCGGTTTTCGCGTCAAGCTTATAAAGGTTGGTATCCCTGCTGGCGGCATACAGCTGGGAGTCGCGAAGAACGATCGGAGCTGAAATTTCACCTACTGCGTCATACTGCCATCTTTTTTTAGGCCCGCTGGACGGAATGCTGACAATATTACCCTTCTCGGTTGAGAATATGACATACGAATCTGTCGCGACAACTGAAGTTATCATCGGATTATCGGCCGCAGCAACGGCGAACTGCTGAAATTTCGCCTCTCTGTCCATGGCGTGAAGGCGTTTGTCCATCCCCGCGATATAAAGATATGCTGCGTTAGGTGCAGCTGCGGCCGTAACAGAAAATTTTATACGCTGTTTATGCAGCCGAGTGCCGATATCAGTGTCTATTACAAGCAGATTATTTGCCGCTATCAGGAACAGTCTGTTTTCATGTAGTTTCGGCTCAAAAACCGGTAGCCCCTCAGCAGCTACAGGCATAACGAACCGTATCATTCCATTCTTTTTGCTCAGACAGAACAACGTGTTATGGCTTGTCAGCACATAGATATCCTCGTCCATAACAAAAAGTTTGTCAACAGCCTCTCCCTTGCCAAGAACAAGGTTATTTATCCAGGCAGTCTTGAGGTGGTTATAATTAAGCAGTTTCTCCGAAACGATCTGCGGTTGATAAGCAAATAGGGTCGAGGATAACAGGAATAACAAGAACAAAAAAATGCGAGTCGTTTTAATTGGTAACATAATCTTCCTCAAACTGATTTGAAAATTCGGATAAATTTTTTTCTTACTGGGGCCTGTCCACGTATTCAGCCAAATCAACGTCATACTTATCTTCAAACTCCCGCATTTGCTCTATTCGTTCCACATCGTCATTAATGCGGTTGGCCAGCTTAAAAATGTAAGGCTTACCCTCAAGGCGGTTCTTCAGGTCGTCGTACATAGGCTGCCATTTTCCGCCGTACAACTGCGTTTTCAGCACGATAAGCATTTTGTGTTCCGTCGAAAGCTGCCTGACAAAACCGCTAACTGCCCGCTTTCGTGCCTTTTCATCAACTTTGTCGTCGCTATTCTGAGCCATTTTGGCCATAGAGCCACCTCATTTTGTGCCGATATTAGCCTGATTAAGCTCGAATTGCAAGAAAAATAGTCTGTTTTGTACCCCCCATATCCCACTTTTTTTCAAGAAAAAAGATATTAGGAGGTCCTATTGTTATTTCTTGGCCAGTTCTTGTAGAATAGTTAGTTTTGGTCGGATCTCTCCGGACATCTTGCTGTTTGGGAAATCGTGACAGATTTTTTTACCTGTTTCCAAAGCGCCATCCCATTGCTTATCAGAAACGGCCAGGGAAAACTGGACGCCGAGATTGTGTAGTTTGTTTTTGAAGACCTCGCT
>CAZOPG010000349.1:0-2558 GCA_964581585.1 uncultured Planctomycetaceae bacterium
CGAGGTTTGACCATTGAAAAACATCACAATCGAAAGCCCGGCACAAATCAACAGCGTTATAATCTTTCATATTTGCTGGAAGAGACAGTAAAGACCTCTCATCTGCAAGAATTGTCCAGGACAATCTATCGACTTGCTGGTAATTAAATATCGCGTTAATTCTTTCTTTGCCGGTCATTTCTAAAATCCACTTTTACAGTTCGATGTGCTGGCCTGATTCGGCTGAAAGATAAGCTGCGGCGATAATCTCCATAGCCTTCAACGTTTCCCTGCCGCTGGATATTGGCTCGAATTCACCTTGGATCGCATCTGCGAAATGATCGACCTCAACAGCATAAGGGGTCAGTTGCTTTTCAGCTATTTCAATTTTCTCATCGGGCAATATCCGTAAGCAGCCATCATTCCCTGTTGAGCAGGCCCCTGAGATTATTAAGCTGTCTTTGCTTCCAAAAATTTCCAGATTGTTTGCGGTTTTTTCTTCAGTGTAAGATCCTTCGGCGGTAGCAATAACACCATTTTCAAACTCTATCATTACAACGGAAACGTCTTCGATCTCTTCATAAACATTTTTCTGTATGAATGATGAAACTTTTTTAGCCGGGCCAAAAAGATAGCAAAGCAGATCGATGCAATGGCTATTGACGTTCATTATCTGGCCGCCACCGGAAAGTTTTTTCCTGATATGCCAGCTTGTGTCCGGCTCCAGTCCGGAAAGGTTGAACGACCATTGAATCCGTGCGGTAGAAACTTTGCCCAACCGGCCGGCATCAAGCAATTCTTTGGTTTTACGGCTGCAAGTTTTATAACGGAGGTGATGAGCAACCATTAGAGTTATCTCTGCTTTGTCACAGACCCCCACCATCTCTTGAGCCTGTCCCATATCCAGAGCCATAGGCTTTTCGCAGAGTACATGTTTGCTCGCCTTGGCAGCAGCCAGAGTTTGGCCGTGATGTAAAAAATTGGGAGTGCCCAATATCACTGCATCGATAGAATCATCAGTGAGCATCGCGTCAAAATTTTCATACGATTTTGGTATATCCTGTTCTTTTGCAAAATCACTTCCTTCTTGTGTCGTTGCACCACAAACGCCGACAAGTTCCGCCGAGCTGCCATTGCGAATTCCGGGGATATAGTGATAACGTGATATCATCCCGCAGCCTGCTATACCAATCTTCAATTTCATTCATAAACCCTTTTTAACAATTCGAGTGTTTTGTTGACTATCATTTCACCACAAACGGGTGAAAGCTTACTTGAATATGCAAATTGTGCTTCATATGAACCGTTTTCCCATGCTCTCGGTGTAATAACATAGCCGCAATAACCATTTGTCAACTCAGAAATCAGCACAGACACTTCGGCCTTTTCCTTTATTTCCATCTGATACTCAACGAATAATTCGGCTGAATTGGCAGCCAACGCGACAGGCCCAAGACGTAAAACTGACAATTCGACAGGCCATGACTTTTGCTGCATATCTGGGGATTTCATCTCTGTCACACATTTAGCGAAATACCAAGGGAACATTTGCCGCTCATTTGTCATATCCAGTTGTTCCAATGGATGTTTTTTAATGTACTCAATCGCTTCGGCTGATGATAGATCTTCCGATCCCAATTCACGAACAGGCGCATCTATCGTAATATTTGATACGGCGATTTGAGGTTCAGCGATTCTGTCTGTGCTTAGCTCTATTATATTTATAGCTTCGTCAGCAATTATTTTCCCTGTCAACTCTGTACCTTCAAATCCACGGAGTGTATTATTGGGATTATCAAAATTGGTTGGCGAAGTATTGCCACAGGCACCCTGCAGGTATAAAATAGGTATATCGTCGTAATATTTTGAATGAAGGATTTTGCGAATCTGGCCCGGAAAATCCGCTGAAATTTCACACTGTGAAAAAGCGGTTGTGGCGTGGGCGGAAAAGTTGACCATAACGGCCAGTTTTTCGCCGGATAGCTTTTCAAACCAGACCACCTGAAGTTCCTGATCCTCAGGTCCTTCACGGCCGACAATATCTGTGTCCTGCGGCCCCGGAGACATCCAAGCCTTGCCATCGCTTTTGAGATATCTCCTGTTAAATGCCGCCGCCGCCTGACCATTAGCATAGCCTATTTTCGCCGGACACATTGAATTTGCAGCCTGGACGGCAGAATCTACGATAGATTTCTTCACAAAATCAACAACCTTCTTATCCGGCTCAGCATAGGGCAGTCCCTTGAACAAGCTTGGGCCGTTATGAGTATGCGTACAACTAATAAAAACATTAGCCGAAGAAGTGCCAATACGATCCGCTATACTGGTTCGTAGCTGCCTTGCGGTATCATCGTCAATAAAAACCAGATCACAGGCTATCCAGGCAACACGAGTTTTGCCATTATCTAAAACTACCGTGCTGGCATACAAGCGACTGTGTACTTTATCTGTACGGCGAACCTCAAAAGAGCCGGCAAGATTTATTGCACAGTTTGGCGTTATGTCTATTTGTGATGATCCTGCTTCAAACATTTAATAGCCCTTTATTTAGGGAAATAAAAACTTTTACACGATCTCAT
>CAZOPG010000350.1:0-2549 GCA_964581585.1 uncultured Planctomycetaceae bacterium
TGGCCCATCAATAGCCAGAGGAGGTATGATAGCATTCACACGTGAGCCGTCCAGTAGCCGTGCATCGAGCATTGGCATACTTTCGTCAATTCGCCGGCCCACAGTTGATCCGATTCGCTGGATGACCCGCATTAGATGGTCATCATCTGCAAAAGCAAACTCGGTATGTTCAAGTTGCCCATTTCGTTCTATATAAATCTGGGATGGACCGTTTACCAGAATATCGCAGACATCCGGGTCTCTTAAAAGCGAACCTAACGGGCCAAACCCAAAAACTTCATCCATAACATCATGAAGCAGTTGTTGTTTTTCCGGGCCTGAAACCGGAAATTGCTCCTCATCCAGCAAAGAACTGATTTTGGCAGAACATTCTTCCTTCAACTGTTCTATTGGAACGTTTCTGGCCTCATTTAAATCTAAGACCGTCAACAGCTTCTGGTGCACATTGGCCTTTAATCTTTGTAAGGTAATCTTTCTGTTATAATCCTCTGTTTTATTCATTTTCTGTATCCAAAAAAATTGTCTTTACCATTTAATCGGCCGGTGTCTATTATATTTGAGGTAAGTTCCTGGAAATCACGGCGTATTTTTGACTTGGGTGCAAATTGAGCAATAGGCTGACTAATGTTAAAAGAATTAAGAGCATTTTGAGAATCACTACGTATGGTACAAAGACGATTTAAGCCTAAAGTTTGTTTGCAATCTTCCAATCCGATCATTGCACTTCGCTTATCAAACTGATTTACTAATAGAATTATTTTCTCAGATGATGTCAAAGATTGAACGGACGAGAGCAAAGATTGCGCTAACTTCAAATCTTTGACAGTAAGTTGAAGCACAATTAGTACGGTTTCACTGGCATCAACTAATTTTTCTACGACATCTTTATCTAAACGGGCGGGTGTATCAATTACCGTGTATTTGTAAGCATTTTTGCACACTTCCAGAACAGAAGTAAGATTGTTATACTGAGGCATGGTCGATTTGGAAGAGCTGATATTTGGTTTGTTCGTCAGTATATGAAAATCCTTCATGTAATCGTAAGAACTGGACCTTAACAAATGTTCATCAATTATATCTTTATGAGATAGAATGTCTGAAAGACCGTACTCTGGTGATATTCCAAGATATAGAGCAACTGTTGCATAGTAACTGTCAAGGTCGATTATCAATATTTCGTCAGATGAGGCGATTCTCATCTCATTAGAAAGATTAACCGCTACTGTGGTCGCGCCGCATCCGCCACTAATAGGAATAATGGATATTATTGATCCAGACTTAGATTCCTTTTTTAAGCCGTTAAAAAATATTTGATCCAGTACTTTTTCAAGCTCCACCTCGATGGAACTCTTACGCAAATAATGCCGTGCTCCAGCATTCATTGCATGTAAAATCAATTCGTCAGTAAAACTGTTGGAAATTACCACTACCCGCATTTCCGGATACAGGCTTGTAATCGTTCCAACCTTATGCAGAATTCTCACAGGGTCTGGGTCAATATCAATAACGACTGTCTGAAAGGCCATGCTTTTTAGATAAGAGGTAAGCTCAGAAAATTCATGGCAAATGCCTGATAAAACCATGTCCGAATTTTCGTCCAAAACCGAGCCTAACATTTCCACAGCAGCTTTGTCTTTTGTCAGTAATAATATATTGGATTGAATCTGTTTGATCATATGTGCTTTTTCCACAATTATTATTTATTTTTAAGAGATATAGGACGCTCCTGATCGTAGGAATCCCATGCACCTGGCCCCAAAAGATTATCCAAGCCCATCTGCTTTAGCTTTTGGAGGTCGTCAGGATGAATTTCTGGTGGTTTTTTACCTTCGGTCAGACCTTCAAGATAAAGTTCCCAATCATTCGGCCGAGAATGCATAAAACCAGGAAGAGGCGAAACCTGAGATGAAGAAATCGGCTCTACCAACGCAACTGTTACAAGCACAACAAGTTCGGTTTCTTTTTCTTTGTAACGTACAGAACGAAAGAGCGGACCCAAAACGGGAATATTTGAAAGACCAGGAACACGAGACCTTAGCGACTCGATATCATTTTTAATCAGACCGGCCATGGCAAATGTTTGGCCGCTTTTAAGCTCTAAAGTCGTTTCCGCTTTTCGTATCAGTAATGAAGGAACGCTATAACCCTCAGTGATAACCCCTACATCGCTCAACTCACTTACCTCAGGAGCAACATATAGACGAATAGTGCCATCACCAAGTACAATCGGTTTGAATGAAAGCCGAACACCAAACTCCCGATATTCAATAGAAATCGAACTGCCACCACTACCGCCGCCCTGAACTACAGGAACAGGAAACTCACCACCAGCGAGAAAATTAGCTTCCTCACCACTTAGTGCTACGAGAGTGGGATTGGCCAGCATTTTTAAATATTGGTTTTCAACCAGCGCCTGGACAAACATTTCAAAGTCGGCGCTTGGGATACCGGCAAGAATTGTAACAAGAGAGCTAGGGGCGACATCTGAATTAAAAGCAAAATTTGTACCAGTTCCTACAGCCGCACCGGCTTGAGGGCCTATCCCAATC
>CAZOPG010000351.1:0-2546 GCA_964581585.1 uncultured Planctomycetaceae bacterium
TTTTTCGTATGCTTCATATTGATCAACACCCCCTAAATAAGTTTTAAGGTAATATTCCATCCAGCTATGAACTTGGCATGGTAATCTGTCTGGTTTTTTATTTTCCAAAGCGGTCATAAATCTTTCACGTCCGGTCATCATATTGCCTCTAAAAAGTACATTTTATAGTAATAATTTTACATGGCTCAGCGTCGAATGTTACGACACCATTTTCATCAACAGGCAGCTGTCCCTGAAGGTCTTCGTTGAGATTCACCAATACGGCCGATTGCGGTTTTCTGGCTAACTTGATATTTCCCTCAATGGTTTTATCTGTAGGGTTGAATAGGCGGATAACAATACCGTCACCTTGCTCAGTTTTTTTTATTGCTGAGAGCTGTAAACTATTCGGCTGCAAAGAAAACAGGCTCTGATTTTTCGATTCTGTACCCTTGTTGTGTTTCGATACCTGATACAAGTGGGGTCGTAAAACATAATGTTCCATTGTTCCGTAAACATCTCCCTGCTGCCAGTTGCCTGGGTGAGGGAAAACAGCATAATTGAACTTATGCCTGCCCAGACATTGCGAACCCTGTTGCTCGGGGTCAACAACCGCTGCCCTGAATTCAGCTGCGATTTTCAACTTGACAGACCGCAACAAAGTCAATGTTACCGTTCTGCTCTCGTCGTCGGTAACTTCATACTCGATCAGGTTAGTGTTGAGCAGCGAGAAACCTATTTGGTCGGCACAAATGTCAATAAAGTTCTGATGCGGCAGAGTACCCATTTCGCCATGCCTTATTCCCCTTTCGTCTTTGGGGCGAGAGATCGGCCTTTTGTCGACACCAAAATGCCCCATTGCCCAGGAGTATTCAGCGGGCAAATAAGTGGGCATGCAAACCCGCAATCTGTGGTCCTCGGCCTGGTTGTGTACTTCTGTTTGCATTTCAACGTACGGATTACCTGACCGCAAAGTTATCTGTGAGCTTATCTTCAACGGAGGTGTTTTTGAATTCCGGCGATTATTCGTTTCGACCGCTTGTTCCGGCACTCCCAACTCAACCTGGCAAACATACGAAGTTACCAAAGGCCCATCTTCCTTTAGATATATTTGTGCGTTACTGCCAAGCGTATTATAAGTTCGGTTGTGAGCAGGCGGTACCCTTTGCCAATAGTCGCCTATATCGCCGCTGTCCTCAAAGTAATTTAGATTTTTAAATTCTTTCCCTGTTTCTTTATGCAATAAATTAAAAGTGCCATTGGAGTTTATCGCAACCTCCAGATACTCATTAGCCATTTTATTTGGGCCTGTTACTTGGGAACCAAAATCATCAACGTCATGCCAAAACTCGATCGCGGGGTCATATTCACCTTCAGGAGATAAACGCAATATCTTGTAACCACAGGCGGGAATCTGGCCGGTATCTATATACATTGTATGACGATCACAATAAAACGGCATCGCTCTGCTATTTTCAACATTTACGACGGAAGTTTGCCGTTCACGATGAATCGGCTGAACCGCACCGTTTGAGCCGTCAATGCTAAGCCACTTGGCTTTTCGTTCAATTGGTACATCTATTGTCGCATGCACGATCTGGCTGACGGGTCGTGGATTCGGATTAAAGACGGCAAGCAAAATATCTTCTTCAGCGTAATCGGCAAAGTTGACCTGCTGTAAAATGCCGGCGGCAGCAAAATCGCCGACCACTTGTCCCAGTTCTATAACCTGATTAAGCTTGTAGATCGTGTCATCGACAGTTTTGTCCTGAGTTACGCCATTAATAGCGTCATGAGATTGTGCTAAAAACAAATAATGCCATGCTTTGTCAATAAACTTAGCATGGTATTCTACACCCAAAAGTGATGCCAAAACTGCGAATGGTTCGGCGTATCTTATCAACATGTCCTGCGCATCGCGGTTGATCATCTTCACAGGCATGCGTGTTGCCAAGGCATTTCCCGCTACTTTTGAGACGGGGCCATCCCGTAATTCGCCCTTGACAATTTTCAACTCTACGTTCTTGAGACTTTTTTTGACTTCCGCAGCATATTCTTCCAAACCGCTGTATTTTACAATTCGGCCATTGTCCAATTTGCCTGCATCTTCGATTAGTTTCGGTATAAACCAAAAAGGTGCGACAAAATCACATCCGTCCCCCAGGAAGCGATGATCTTTGACAAGTGTATCTTTAGTCGAGTCCCAAACATCGTTCAGGGCAGCTTGAAGTATTTCCGTGTGATAGTCAAAATCACATGTCAACTCATGTTCGGAAGATATGTGAGTGTCGGCTCTGTGCCAAATCCAGCCATTTTGTCCCCAGTGTAATCGCCATTTTTTATCCTTGTATTTTACACCGTAAGCGACTGCCATCAGAACATTGAAAAAGAAATTCGCACGCCCCTCATCTCCCAATCGTGTTGTCAACACTTCTGTGCCATCAGGGCTTTGCCAGATAAACTCGCTGTGTGGAGCACGCTGTTTGCTGACATGCTTGGCGGTAACTATAAAGTCAATACCGAAACCAGCATATAATTGTGGCAGTTGAGCCGTCTGCCCCCAACCA
>CAZOPG010000352.1:0-2545 GCA_964581585.1 uncultured Planctomycetaceae bacterium
TTTGAACTGGTTAAGGAATTCAGCGAACCCGCCGCGATTGTTGTAAAACATCTGAACCCGTGTGGCTGTGCGATTGATGAGGATATTCAAAAGGCATATCAGAAAGCCTACGAGGGTGATGTGGTCAGTGCCTTTGGCAGTATTATCGCTATCAATAGAAAAATTGACGTTGGCCTGGCAACGATGATTATGGAATCCTATGCCAGATTTGGCAAAGCAAAGGGCGCAGCAGGCTTCTTTGCTGAGGTAATAATCGCTCCTGAATTCGATTCTAAAGCTGTTGAGATTATCAGAACTCTCAAAGGCTGGGGCCAAAATGTTCGGCTGATGCAGACCGGGCCGATTGACAGAACAAAGATCGATTGCAGTGAGTTCGATGTTCGCTGTATTGTCGGCGGTATGTTGCTGCAAAAGAGAGACCTTGTCGCGTGGGAGCCTGACGTTTTGACCTATCCGACGAAAGCCAAGCCTACACCCGAACAGCTTGAAGATTTGCGTATCGCCTGGATTACCGCCAAACACGTTAAGAGTAATACGATAACTTTGGTGAATGGCAAGAAACTGGTTGGCGTAGGGGCTGGGCAGATGAACCGTATTGAGTCCGGGCTGATAGCGTTCAAACTGGCCGGTGAACAGGCCAAGGGCGCGGCTATGGGTTCGGATGCGTTCTTCCCGTTCCCTGATAATGTTGAAAACGCGGCCAAGGCTGGTGTTGCCTGTATCGTTCAGCCGGGCGGGTCAAAGAAAGATGATGATTCTATTGCGGCGGCTGATAAGCATGGCATCGTGATGGTCTTTACCGGCAAACGACATTTCAAACATTAGTCGTGTATCTTATTTACAGCAAACCCCCAAGGGCAGGCCTCAACGTCTGCCCTTTTTTTATAATATTATAGTCTTTCGTATTTTATGACCGCTCGATATATACCATTGATGCGTGAACCTTCGATTGTCATTGGCGGGTAATTTTCGTTTCGTGGCTGAAGTCTTACCTTGTCTTCCGACTCAAAGAAAACTCTCTTAAAAGTAGTCTCGTGCGGCATAGTAAATCTGACAAAACAATCGTCGCCATTGCGGATTTCGGCACCTGGCGAAAAAATTACAATATCATCCTGTCGAAAGCTAGGCTCCATTGAATCGCCGATAACCCGCACAGCAAAAGCGTGCGGATCGTCAATGTCAGGGCATCGGACGTAATCATCAGCGAAGCCGGCGGGATAATCGAGGTCGTCAAAATCAACGGGGTAGCCAGCAGCGACTTTGTTTATTATGGGAATCAGCCCGCCTGGATTTTCAGCGGTGTCATCAGGTTCTATTTTCAAGTTACTTTCGGTCAGCATCTCGTTAATTGCGTCCGGGTCGTTTTTTTTATCCATCAAATTTTTTATGAGCTGCCTCCACTTTTGGTTCTCCGCCTCGGAAGCTTCATAATGCTGGCGAATATCGGCCGGCATTCGGTCAAGGTTTGCAATGTACCTCAATAGGCCCGGCTCAAACTGAAGAACCTCCTCAAGCTTACGCAGCAAATGGTCGCTGGGGGGATTCTTAACCTTGCCGGTTTCGATTGTTGAGAGATATGGCTTGGAAAACCCGATTTTCGAGCTTACTTCGTCAAGCGTTATCTGCAGTTGACGCCGACGATTACGAATAATTTGTCCTAATGCCATTTTGCGATCTCCGTGCTTAAAAACTCACTGTTTGTATTGTGACTATACAACTTCTGCTGTCGGTTGCAAGAATATTTAACTCAATTTAAGCATTTCATTCGGAAATATTCAGATTTCGATGAGGGTGGCTTGGTTTTTATTTTTCCAGTTAAATTCTTTTCTTAGAAGCAGTTACACATAAAATAGGCCTTAATATTTGCTTTTTATGATTTTATATGTTATATTGGCGACAATGATATGGGGAACGAAGAATAATTTTGGGGGAAAATGAAAATGACTAATTTTTATTATAAAATATGGCTTCCGTTTTCGTTTAACAAAAAACGTATTTTGGTTCTTGCGATAGCAAGCTATATCTCCTTGTGCTAAAAATAGTGGCGCCCGGTGTGTCTTACGCATAAATGTTTTTGGTTGTACCCTTTCGGCCGACTTTCCAGAGTCGGCCATTTTTATGCGATCAAGCTTCATCTTTGAATTTGACAAAACTTAACCTTGCCAAGCCGATATTCACAAAGGCAATGCAGCTTGTTCGTATAAATTACAAGGCAAATCTTATAAAGATGATTATTTCGGGCATACTTGGCGTTTGGCTGCACGTTTTTATCGACGCGATTTATCATTATGATGTGTTAGTCTTTTGGCCTAGCAAGGTCAGGCCTTTATGGCGTCTGTTGAGCAAAACTGAAGTTGTATTATGGTGTAAGTTGTCGTTTGTCGGCGTTGTAATCTTATACATCTTTGCGGCGCGTAGTTTTAACAAGAGGAAAAAACAAAGCAATTGAAAAACTTGCTTGTTCAGCCCAATGAGAGTACAATCCTGCCTGCTTTGAAAATATCAATTTGAGAGAAAAGATGATGGAAAAAAATATTCGCGAACA
>CAZOPG010000353.1:0-2535 GCA_964581585.1 uncultured Planctomycetaceae bacterium
GTGCCATTGAATGCAGGTCGTCGGTATCTACGACACAATCTTCATTATAGTCGCCAGACAGGTAAGGGGTGTAATGATCGCCGCAATACTCGGCGCCTGGAAAAGTTGTTGTAAGAATAAGGGCGTTGGGGTCACCTGTGGGGCTTTGCTTTGTAACCAGTAATATGAAAGGTTTGCCGTTCTCGTCAAATTCAAGGTCGAGACCAGAGACAAAAGTGGTTCCGGTATTAAAAGTACCTATCGTGAATTTGGTCCAGTGCCCCATGGCAAAGGTGCAGTACTCTACAATCGTTTTGGCCGAGGCACCAAGGTCGTAATCGTCCAGATGCGCCACAATCATCACCATATTGCCATTGCCATTAAGTTCGAGGTCAAGATAGGGAGATGTGCCATACCAGCCATAATTGCGTGGGTCAATGCTCGATATGGCAGCAGCGCTGTACCAGTATGTACCGTTGCCGTAATAGTCTATGTCCATCACGATCGCACCGGTGTTCAGATCCATGTGTGCTATCCGTACCTCGCCGGTTGAGGATAGTTCGATATCATGGTATGAACCAGGATTAGGATCGGCTACTCCGCAATAGCCAGTAGTATAAGTTGTGGTGCCCAAATCCGGAGTGTAAAAGATAGAACTGCCACTATTGTTATCAAGATAGCTGATTTGAGCATTGCCGGCTGAATCTGTTGTGACAGCAGGATAAACATAACTCAGCGTGTCGGTTGTGGCCATTAAAGTGCGAACCCAGGGGCCGCGAATCTCGCCCCAGTCATCTATATCCGGATTCATTTTCCAGTCAGGCTTTTCAGCGTGTACAACCTGCTGATAACCCGCCTCTTCAGTAGCCCAGACAAAATGCAAATCATCGTTGGAATCAAGCACAAAAGACTCGTGCGTGGTGCCAAGACTGGCATAGGCCCTACCTCCGAATACCTGAGCATCGTCAATAATATAATTTGTGGATTTGATTCTTTTGAGGGTTCTGGCCGAAGTACCGTCCGCCTCGGGAATTACAGCAAAGTAGGGCTGGTTCCAGTTGTCCAGAGCAATACCGCAAATATTTGTGCCCCAGGTACTGACTGCATTGGGCACAGACTCATCCTGAATGGTTAATGTCTTGCCGTATTTTGATGAATAAATATATTCAGAATATAGAAGCTTAGCATCACCGCCTGAGACAGGCGACTTTTGATAAGCTATAGCCACCTTGCCCTGTCTTACAGCTATTGCCGCCTGGTCGAGATCGCCGGAGACATTGTCAACTACCTCCCAGTCTTCCCATTCAACAGCAAAGGCATTTACGGACAAAAACGATAACAAAATCAGAGCTATCGATAAATTTTTCATCACTGATCTCCTAAAAAACATACTAATCCGTTCAGACCTGTCCGATGAACCACACCCACCTCCCCCTAACCTCTTAATAAACAGGCGGTTAAGTATTTAAGGACAAGCCGTCCAATACGCCCCCATGATAAACTATCAAGCCCGTTTTGTCAAGTGATTTCGCCGCCCCAGATAGACCATATTGTCCAGTTTAACCCACTTTGAGCTTTGCAAATTTTCTTTTGCCCACCTTTATTATCATCCCATCTATCGGCACAATCTCTTTATTTTGATCGCTTACCTTCTCACCGTCAATCGTTACCGCATCCTGTCTTATCATTCTTTTAGCCTCACCGCCGCTTGAGACGAGTCGGCACTGCATCAGCAGTTTTGCCGCGGCAATAGCTTCGGCGACGATCGAAATTTCAGGGATTTCGTCAGGAAGCTGTTTTTGAGCAAAAACATTTTCAAATTCAGCTGCGGCCGCCTCAGCTTTGGCTTCGTCATAAAACTGGCGGACAATCGTTTTGCCTAACAATACCTTAGCCTCTTTGGGATGTGTTTTGGCCGCGTCGAGCAGTTCGGCAATTTCGCCAGCGGCAAGATCGGTCAGCAGCGTAAAGTAATTTTCCATCATATCATCGGAGATACTCATCACCTTACCGAACATATCGCCAGGCTCATCGGTTACACCGATATAGTTGCCCTTGGATTTGCTCATTTTTTCTGTTCCATCGAGTCCTACGAGTATCGGCATTATAATAACGATCTGCGGAGCCTGGTCGTTAAGTTTTTGCAAATTACGTCCCACGAGATTGTTAAATGTCTGGTCTGTACCGCCGAGTTCAACATCGCTTTGTACTGCCACTGAATCGTAGCCCTGCATCAGCGGATACAGAAATTCATGAATACTTATTGGCTCGCCTTTTTTGTACCTCAGTTCAAACGTATCGCGTTCGAGCATCCGCGCGACAGTCATCGAACTGGTCAGCTTGATAATATCAGCCAGCCGCAAATCAGCCAACCATTCTCCGTTAAACTTCACCTCGAACCTGTCTTCCGCCAAATCAAGAATCTTCCCAGCCTGTTCGACATAGGTCTGGGCATTCTTTTCTATTTGCTTGGCAGAAAGAACTGGTCTAGTGGTATTCTGCCCCGTCGGATCACCTATCCGTGCGGTGTAATCGCCAATAATGAGCACAGCCTTG
>CAZOPG010000354.1:0-2520 GCA_964581585.1 uncultured Planctomycetaceae bacterium
ACCATGTCAGCGTGAATTGTCTTCTTGCCAAGATAGTCGTACTGCCGATCCTTAAGGAGCAATTTCTCGCTTTTGCCCTCAATCTCGACATCGAGCAGACGATGTCCGTGAAGCATTGCCTCGGTAAATTTGTGTAAATTCACCGTGATAGCTATCGGTTCCTGCTTATGTCCATAAACAATAACAGGCAGTTTTCCTTCTTTACGCAATTTCTCGGCGTGTTTCGAGCCAAGCTCTTTTCTGATTTCCGCTTTCAGCAATACTGAATCCGATACCATAATATCCTCACTTCAGTTATAATTTTATTCTTTATTTTTTTTACAACTAATTAAACATTCCACTAATAGACTCATTTCGGTGTATTCTCTTGATGGCTTCGCCGAGCATATCAGCAACTGTCAGCACTTTCAGGCTCCTGATACTCTTGGTTTTATCATTCAACGGCACAGTATCGGTTACCACAACCTCCTCTATCGGAGTATCGTTAAGATCCTCTATCGCCTTGCCCGCAAAAATTCCGTGCGTTGCTCCAATATAAATTTTCTTCGCTCCACGTTCTTTTGCGAGCTTGGCAGCACTGCAGACCGTGCCTGCAGTTGAGATTATATCATCGCACATAACTATATTTCTGCCAGCCACATCACCGATTATTTCCTGGCACTGTACCTTACTGCCACTAATACGTCTCTTATGTATAATTGCCAGCTCAGCACCTAAATGTTCGACATATATGGAGGCTGTTTTCATGTTTCCAACGTCAGGGGAAAGTACCGTCAAATCGCTTATTTTTTTTTCTCTGAAGTACTTGCTGATCACAGGCTCTGCCAGAAGATGATCTACAGGAATATCGAAAAAACCCTGTAACTGGGCAGCGTGCAGGTCTATAGTCAGGACTCTATCTGCACCGGCAACGGTTATAAGATTAGCTACAAGTTTTGCGGTTATGGGGACACGTCCTTCATCTTTTCTGTCCTGGCGAGCATAGCCAAAGTAAGGCAGAACCGCTGTGATTCTACTGGCACTGGCACGCTTGAGGCAGTCCAGAAAGATTAGGAGTTCCATAATATTTGCGTCAACAGGTTCACTGCCCGACTGGACAACAAAGCAATCTTTGCCGCGAACATCGTCTTCACACTTGATAATCTTCTCGCCATCCGGGAATCTTTCTATATTTGCACCGCCGACCGGTATGCCGAGATATTTGCATATTTTTCCGGTCAATTCCGGGTTGCTGCTGCCGCTGAACACTTTTAAGTTATCATTCAAAAACATTTTTAATCCCTTATCCTCTGACTTCCATGTTAATATCTTCCTGGGAAACTATCGCGCCGGGTTTTATATCCGACTCAGGCGGCAGTTTTACCGGTGCCACCAGCGTTGCGGCAGGGCCAATATTGCTGTCATCTCCGACATCAGTCCGATTGACCTTTTTGCCGTCAAAGTTTGCTGTTATCGCGCCAGCTCCGATATTGACTCCTTTGCCAATCGTAGCATCTCCAAGGTAACTGTGGTGCCTTGCCCGCACGCCATCACACAATGTTGAGTTCTTTACTTCCGTAAAAACACCCAGAACAACATCATTGGCCAGTACGGTTCCTTCGCGAAGATATGCAAACGGCCCGACTCTGCAGTTGCTTCCTATCCTGACTTGGCCGTGAATATATGTGAAAGGCTCGATAATTGTATCCTGACCTATGCTTGCACGAGCGTCTATCCATGTATTCGGAGGATCCACAATAGTTACTCCATTGTCCATCAATTTTTCCTGGATACGCAACTGCATGATTTTATTGGTATCACTTAATTGTCCGCGGTCGTTGACACTTATCGCATCTTCTGCTGCCACTGCTGTAACAGCCACGACTTTATGACCGGTAGTAATGATGAGGTGCAGTGCGTCAGTCAGATAATATTCTTTTTTTACATTGTTCGGCGTAATCTTTCCCAGTGCCCCGAACAGCATTTTGTTTTTGAAGCAATAATAACTCGGATTTACTTCTTTGATCTCCTTTTGTGCAGCCGAACAATCACTGTGCTCGACAATTCCCTGAATATTTCCATAAGTATCACGCACAATTCTGCCATAGCCATCTGGACTATCAAGGATTGCCGTTGCCAATGTCGCCGCTGAGTTTTCCTGCTGATGTTTCTCTACAAGAGTTTTGAGCGTTTCGCTGCGAATCAGAGGACCGTCGCCGCAAAGTACGAGAGTATCACCATCGAAATCGGCCAGGTAATCCCGGCAGCACATAACTGCATGGCCGGTACCTTTTTGTTCGGTCTGTTCGATCCAGACGATATTTTCATCATCTTTGAACTGTTCGATTACCTGATCCTTGCCGTACCCTACAATAACATAGACCTTGTCGATATCGGCCCCTCGACAGGCATCGAGAACATAAGCCAGCATCGCCCTGCCACACACTTCGTGCAGTACCTTCGGCAGTTGAGTATTCATCCTGCTGCTCTGCCCCGCCGCTAATATTATTGCTGCTTTTTCAGACATAATTTTTTATCACA
>CAZOPG010000355.1:0-2516 GCA_964581585.1 uncultured Planctomycetaceae bacterium
GCAAACATATCCGGCAGCAATCTAGCTAATCTGTGTCTTGGTTATGGTCTTTGTGCATGTCTGGGGAGCCTGGCAATAGATATAAAGAAATTTCGTTTTGATTTAATTTGTTTTTGCGCGGTGCCGTTGTTCGTTTTATTTTTTTTGGTGATCTATCCTGGAAATGCAATTCCGTTATGGGCCGCGGCGATCTTTATCTCCTCTCTCATCCTGTATATCATGTCAATGAAGAACAGGTTATACGAGGAGCAGTCACAAAAGTCCGAAGAAAACAGATCTCATCTCTATAAGGGAATATTCATTTTTTTTATTGGCACGGTATCTCTTTATTTGAGCGGGGAGTTGATAGTCCGCAGTGCGGCTGGAATTAGTGAATACTTTGGTATATCTGAAACGAGTATTGGGCTGACAGTTATTGCTATTGGCACGTCGCTGCCGGATATTACGGCCAGTTTGATTGCTGTGAAAAAAAATGAGATGTCTATCGCTGTCGGCAACCTGCTCGGCAGTAATATTTTCAATATTCTGTTGGTACTGCCGGGATCGCTGCTCATATCTCGAAACGCGTTTGTTACCGATTGGATTATTACCGCGGATTATTCGATGGTATTTATAGCCTCTGCGATATTTGTCGCAACGCTATTCTGGCGGCAAAAAGTAGGCCGCCTGCGAGGCGGAATCCTAATCGGCGTCTATACCGCGTATATGCTTTTGCGAATGCTGCTCATAAATTAAACGCTGAGAACGCGGAGGCCGCAGAGAGGAAAACATTGTTTTTTTTAGACACGGTATTTGCACTGTTTTCGTTTGTGTTAAAGAGGGTAATAGTTTAGAATCTTTGGGGCTTTAAGGTAGATTTAATATGGGGAGTTCTGTTATGAATGAGATTGAAGAGACGCTGGCCGTTCTTAAGAGGCACTGGTTTGTGGTGGCCTTAATAGTTGGACTTGGATATCTGCCCTATCTGCTAATCTATGTAGTTAGACTTCACCACTATGCTGCAATGTTGGTCTCACTTGTGGCTGTGGGCATAACTATAATCATCGCAATACTTTCGGCGGGTTTTCTGCGAACAGTTTATCTTGAAGAGAATAAGAGGCGATCACTTCTCGAGCTAATGCGAATAGGTAAACATTTTTTCTTACGGATTCTTGTATTCAGGATATTATGTGGATTAGCTGTGATGCTTTTTGTCTGGTTGCTTGGAATAACTATCACTGCCATGGAATCGAATGCGACTTTCCCTCTTGCCAATCGAATAGGCTTTACTTTCATAACATTATTGTTGGCTAAGCTAACTATATTGATCCCAGCAATAATAATTGTTTTGGATTGCAGCTTAGCTAAAAGTTTTGGTCTTATGTGGAAAATTAAATTATTGAAGGCGAAACCACTGTTAATATTTTTTCTTATTCAGATAGTTGTTCTGCCGTATTTGTTGTTGCTTTTTCCAAGTTTTCATCGAGTTGGGCCAGCTATGACATGGGCCTATGCGCTTTCGACGTTCTATTATATTATGCTGCGTGTTCTGGCTTTGATGGTTCAGGTGATGGCTGTGAGATTTGTCAGTTCTCTTGGTATTAGCTGTAATGAACCTTATGAACCGCCAGAGTCGTTCAAGTTGACCGGCATTATTTAGGGGAAATCCAACGCCCCTAATTAATTTATTCTTACAGATTTGTGATTAAATCTTTCCGACGACGAGGCAGGCGTTGTGACCGCCGAATCCGAATGAATTGCTTATCGCGTAGTTGACCTTTGTCTCTTGTGCCTGGTTGGGAACAAAGTTCAGCTTAGGGTCGCACTTCTCATCAACGTTGTCCAGGTTGATCGTAGGGTGTATGACCGAATTTTCGATACTCTTAACAGTCGCAATCAACTCAATGGCACCGCTTGCGCCGAGAGAATGGCCAAGGCAACTCTTGGTGGAACTGATGGCCAACTTGTAGGAGTGTTGGCCAAAAACACTTTTTACAGCAAGTGATTCGGCGATATCGTTAAGCTGAGTGCTTGTTCCGTGGGCGTTGACATAGTTGATCTTTTCTTTGTCGATTTCCGATTCTTCAAGAGCCAGGGATATGGCCTCGGCGGCGCCTTTGCCGTCCGGCAGAGGTGCAGTGATATGGAAGCCGTCTCCGGTTGCTCCATAGCCGAGTAGTTCAGCATATATTTTTGCGCCACGCTTTTTGGCGTGTTCATATTCTTCAAGAATTAGAATTCCGCCAGCTTCGGCCATAATAAAGCCGTCCCGGTCACTATCGAATGGGCGGGATGCGATTTGTGGTGCGTCATTGCGCGTGCTGAGAGATTTCAATGCACAGAATGAAGACAGGCCGATTGGACTAAGTGCGGCCTCGGAACCGCCAGTTATCACAGTATCACAGCGTCCACCTCTAACCAGATGGAATGCTTCTCCAATTGCGTGGGAAGCTGAGGCACAGGCTGTTACTATACAGAAGTTTGGTCCACGCAGATTATAAAGGATTGAAATAGTCCCACAGGCGGCATTGGCCATA
>CAZOPG010000356.1:0-2496 GCA_964581585.1 uncultured Planctomycetaceae bacterium
ATCTCACCCCATCTGCCCTCAAGCTCTCGCCAGCCCTGGGTCGTTGATTTGTGAATGGAGCCGTAATCGTTCCAGCTCTCACCATAAAGAACCGCTTTGCTGCCATCTGCAAACAGCTCTTTCAAGAGACTTTCCTCAAGCAGCGTACCTTTTTCATTGTGCATGGCAGGCATAATGTCGGCAAACACAACGCCTCCGTTTTTAGCAAACGAAACTATCTGTTCTGCTTCCTTTTTAGAAATCGCCAAACTGTGCGGCATAAAGAAAGCCTTGAACCCATCATTGGCAAGCTTGCCGTTTTCTACCTGCTCGTAAGAAACAAATTCGTACTGGAGGCCAGCATCTTCGAGCATTCTCGCTACTGACAGAATAGAATCCACCCAGCCGTTGCACCAGCTATTGGTGGTTTTTTGATAAAAACACTCGACCATCTTGGAGCTTTCCGAAAAATGGATTGCTATTTTGTCGTTTTGCCGCCTGCTCCCTAAAAGCAATTTACCGATACCGCCTTTAATCTGGCGCACCGCTCGCGTACGGGCTTCAAAAAACGGCAGAGCTGTCATATCCTGAGCATGTCCGCTCATTGGCCCGGGCGAACCATTCCTCCAGAACCACGATGAGTTAAGCGAATGAAACAGACTGTACCAGGGGTGATAATGGCAGTACTCGATCGTGCTTGGCCCAATAGACCAGGTCGGGCCGTATGTACCGTACCACATGCCGCGAACAGTATCAGCAGGCGCAAAGCAGCGAAAGATTTCCATTGGCAGGCCTTCACCATGATAAGATTGAAGAATCTGAACATGCTTAGGCAACCGCCACAGGTCGCTGCCGAGGTTAGGTTGATTTAGATTAAGGCTACCCTCATAACCAGTCTTGGCTCCGGGGTCATTAACCCGCAGAGAATCGCCAACCGTTCCATAAAATTCAGCCCAGATAGCATCCGAAGCAAGGCGATGTACTACCCACGGTGCATAATTGTTTGAATCCTTGGCATCTTCAAAGTCCAGCGGCATCACCTCTTCCCAGTTGGCATAAGCAGCCTTCCATTCCTTATTCAAATCTTCAAGGCTATCGCTGTACATATATTTCGCTTCCTGACGAAAACGCTTCAGTGCATCTTCGCCCCAGTCAACGTCCGGATCATGCGAATAAAGGCTCTCGTCTCCGTGAGACCACAAAAACGGACCGTAAGGCCCATAAACACTTGAATCAACCAGAAAACTCTTTTTATGCTTCGACACCATCTGTTCAGAAGTCATATTCCAATGTGGTGCAACTATATGGGTATCCTTCGGTGCTCCCAAAAGTCCAAAACCGCTATTATATAGCGATATCAACAGGCCCGCACGTACACTATTGCGAGCCAGTACATTCATCACTACTTTTGCCGGAATCGCATCGGGACTTCTGAGATAATTTATCCAAGCCTCACCCGGCAGCGTGTACGTCGTATCCGCATAATCTTCGTAAAGCTTCCTTAGCATCGTCCAGGTCGGATGAGAATTGTCCATCCCACACCAGATTAAAGACGTGAAATCATCATAGTTATGCTTTAAACGCACAGGGAATTCAATCTGTTTTTTCGCGACCACCTTGCCGCCGCTAATCAGTTCAGCGCGTATATAATGCATTACAGTTACCGGCCGCAAAGGCCCCAGATCGAATGTTGCCTTATTGTCAGTAACAGCAACCTTTTTCTCATCGATCTTCCTGTTCCATAAATCCCACAGTTCAACTTTTAAGCTATCTGCCGAGCCTTCTGTAATAATAGTACCTTTAACCTTATCGCCGGCATTGAACATATTTGTTGTAAGTGCGATATCCTTAATCGTGCTCTCAGAGGAAATCGAAAATGCCCAACTGCCCCAATCCATAACAGCATTTTCTTTATCTCGTAACCAGACGCTTAGCATATAATCGCCTGACGCTAGAGCCGGTATAGTAATACTGCCTTTGGCAAATGTAGGTTCGGCAGCAACGGCTCCAAATTCATCCCGAATAGCCGTACGGACAACAGCATCTTTAGGCTTAACTGCCAATTTTACTTTTACCTTTTTCTGTGCCTGAATATCTTCCGGAATCTCAACCTTAATACATCCCTTTTCCAGACGTCCCGCTGCCCAGCATACCGCCCTTGCTACCAGCGACTGATAATATTCATAAGGAACCAACTCCTGGACAGGATCATCTGTTGCTTCCCAAAGCCCATTTGGACGAGCCATAACCCAGTTTGGTGTCAGTGAATGCATACCAGTGTCTATCCGTTTTTCTTTCGGCTTTGTGAATGGTTGTTGATAATCCAGCTTAACTACTCGCCCTTTACCAAAAATCGCTGTCTGAACGAGTTTGCCCTCATCGGCACCCTTGAGCCTTGGCAGCACCTGCCAGGGAAGACCATTAAGAATCCTGCCGGCATCATCAGTTGGATGCTTACTTAAAACTATATTGAGTTCTTCATGCTCCGGCGGACAAACCAGAACAAGGCCGGCTCCC
>CAZOPG010000357.1:0-2493 GCA_964581585.1 uncultured Planctomycetaceae bacterium
CGCCGGTTACGGGGTGGCAGTGGCGATGCGGAAAGTGCTGGCCGACGAGACTTGCAAGCAGGCCTTTCGTATTTGCAAGGAGGCCTGCGATTATCTGGCGACCTCGCGTCCTACCGCGGTCAATTTGTTCTGGGCCCTGGATAGGATGCGTGCCAAAGTCGATGAGTTTGTCACTGCCAATCCCGGCGCCCAAGTTGTACAACTCAAGCAGGTCATCCTGGATGAAGCCAATGCTATCTGCCGGGAAGATGAAGATATGTGCATTCGGATGGGTGAGAACGGCCAGGGATTCATTGGTGACCACGCCGGCATCCTGACCCACTGCAACGCCGGTGCCTTAGCGACCGCAGGTCAGGGGACCGCTCTTTCGGTAATGTTCGCTGCTCACAAAAAGGGCAGGATATTCAAGGTTTACGCTGACGAGACCAGGCCCCTGCTGCAGGGCGCAAGGTTGACCGCTTGGGAACTGACTCAGGCAGGCATCGACGCGACGGTAATATGTGACAATATGGCTGGCTGGCTGATGAAGCAGGGGAAGATCGATGCTGTAATAACAGGAGCCGACCGAATCGCCGCAAATGGTGACACCGCCAATAAGGTCGGGACATATTCGCTGAGCATTTTAGCCAAAGCTCACGGCATACCTTTCTATATCGTGGCCCCTTCGAGCACTTTTGACCTGAGCATCAAAGACGGTAGCGAAATAATCATTGAGGAAAGGGGTGCTGACGAGATACGCTTTTTCGGCGGCAAACAAACCGCTCCCACCCAGGCAGGCATCTATAACCCCGCGTTCGATGTCACCGATGCGCAGAACATAACCGCGATAATTACCGAAAGAGGAATAATAGAGAACCCCACCACAGCAAAGATAGCCGACCACCTAAAATAGCCCTTGCCGGACTTATCTTATTTTACTGCATCAGGTCACTCGGTTTTTTCCGGGGCGGAGTCACCCTTTGATTTCAACGAGCAGTAACTGATCCTGTTGTAAAGCCAGGCAAATATTGCACCGCCAACAGCGCCATCGAAAAACGCCCAGACCAAGCCGATAAGACTGCCTATCGGACTGATATTATAGCCTCGATAGCACCTTCCCAACCAAGTTATCTCGCCCGTTGCGCCATCGAAAGCCATTATCCACCACGTCAAAAGAAAAACACCAAAACCCCAGATCAAGCCGAACGTCAATGCAAAAGCTTTAACATTGAGTTTCATTTCGAACTCCCTGGCGAAAAAAATAAGTTACTCAGCCTCTGTTTGGCTTAGATCATCCTGCTCGCCTAACTCGTACTGCAAATGTTCTTCATCTTCGCAACCGCAGTCTACAGCGCAAGACGACAATAACAAACACGCACTAAGGCATATCCATGCCAGACAAATTATCCTAAAAAAAGAAACACGTCGAAACTTCATCTTAAGACCTCCCCCTCGAACATATGGTGCCTTGCGGCGCCGATGTCTCCGTAACTCCTCCTTGAGAAGCCGTCAACGACGCAGTTTCCTATGTTACCATCTAATACCCGTAATAGTACAGCGGATCCTCAAAAGTGTTAGCTCCCTCTGGACTTATGTAGGCAAGCCAAAGTAGAAAAGTTATAAGCAGAACGACCACTATCGCTGCAATGATAGTGTTCCGCATCTGCTTGTTGCTGGATAGTTTTTCAATCCAAACCCAGTGGCTCGGCCGACGAAGATGGACACTGCTCGGGTGCAGATGAGGCATATGTATCGAATGCGCCATTTCTCTCATTTTGTGTTTCGAAGCCATATTACATCTCCTTAAAATCTCTTTAATACTATACGTTCTATACTGGCTGTAGTGCTTCGGAAATTCACCGAAACGCGTTAGCCTTCATTTGGCCCGGAAAACTATGTAAATAAGGCAGTGATCTTTTTTTTTTTAAAAAAATAGTTTTTTTTGTTGCAATGCTGCGATATTGTGTTATTTTGTCTTATTGATTCGAAGCGAACTTTAAGATCAGGTTTGGGTGGGCGTAGAAATTAAATGTTTTCTGATTGGACCGAACTTAAATTGCGTCAAGCCGCTTTGCGGTTTAGATTGATGACTACGGGCTGGGGTTCAAATTCCCTCTTCCTCCCTCCCAACTTCAGCCCATTTTTTAACTGTCTTGAAGGGAAAAGGGTTAGATTTACTTAATTACGCACAGGACCAACGGGCTGGGGTTTGATCTCTTCCTCCTCTCTCCGCACCTCAGCCCAATTTTTTTATATCCTCGATGATTCAACCATGATTAAGATCATTTCATAACCTGCCAAAATGGCACTATTGCCAGGGTTGTGTCCAAATCCTCAAACCCTAAAAATATCTTAAGTCCCTTTGTGATAATAGCTTAAGTAGAATTAGCGGTAGCTGGATATTAGCTGGCACGGCTTTTGCATATTGTTCTGGCGCAGTATGAATATGCAATAATAAGCGAAAGGATATTAAAATGGCTATTACATTAACAGGTGGTGTTCCGACTTGGTTTG
>CAZOPG010000358.1:0-2469 GCA_964581585.1 uncultured Planctomycetaceae bacterium
CGGTAGTGAGATATCTTCGGCAATACGGCAGGAATTGAAGCATGGTTTCAACACGGTGATTGAGGCATCCGGAAATGACAGAGCGTTCCATGATGCAGTAGAACTGGCAAATTTAGATTGCAGGATATTGATAGTCGGTGATTACAAAGAAGGAGTTGCAAGATTCAAGTTAAACACAATGATTCATAAGGAACTGAGGATCATTGGGAGTAACGCCAGTGCCGGTGCGTGGGTCGAGGCGGTAGAGTTGGCCGTTAAAGAAGATTTTCCGCTGGAAAAACTGATAACACACAAGTTTCCTGCCGTACAGTATGAGCAAGGATTTAAATTGATGCATAGCAGAAATTCAGAGGTGCTGAAAGTTATTCTGGAGTGGTAGTAAAGGTTCTTATGGATATTGATCTGATTAAAGAAGTTAATTGCTGCACTTTAGGTGAACGGTGGTGTGGTCTGTGGTGGCTTGGTCAACATAGCTTTATAATAAAGTTGGGCCATCAGATTATTTATGTAGACCCCTTTCTTTCGTCCATTTCCCAGCGAAAAATGGCTCCTGTTTTATTGCCTGAGCAAATATCCAACGCCGATTTCATATTAGGTAGTCATGATCATATAGACCATATTGATCGTGAGGCATGGCCAGTTATTGCGAGGCGTTCTCCTAAAACTCGTTTTATTGTGCCGGATTTGCTTAAAGAACGGCTTTCAGACGAATTAAAAATTGCTCCTGATAGATTCGTGGGATTGGATGATGGTAAATCTTTTACGGACAATACCTTGAAAATATCCGGCATTGCTTCTGCTCATGAATTTCTGGATCGCGAAGAACAAAGTGGGCGATATCCTTATCTTGGTTATGTGATGGAAAGTAATGGGTGCTGTATTTATCATTCAGGTGATCTGTGCAATTATGATGGACTGCGAACAAAACTCGAGAGATTCAGAATTGATATAGCAATACTGCCCATAAATGGCAGAGACGCTGCCAGGCTTTCTGCCGGCTGCATAGGTAATATGTCGTATCAGGAAGCAGTTGAACTTGCCGGTGATATTCGAGCAGGTTTGGTAATACCCTCCCATTATGGAATGTTTGACTTCAATACAGAGGATCCGGCGTTATTTGTGGAGTACGCCCACTGCAAATATCCATGGTTAAAAACAATGATATGTGAATATGGCAGGCAATATGCGATAAATGTAAGCTGCGGGGAGAATTAATTTCCGACTCAATGGCGTTAACAGTCTTTTTTGATTGAATTTAGCTTAGATAACGTAAGGAAAAACTATGAATTCACGCGAAAGAGTTTTCGCGGCTGTAGACTTTGCCAACCCGGATCGCATACCTACTATGCACCAAGATTTGCCGGCGGCATTGCAACAGCATGGTGACACACTGAGGCAAATATGGAGTAAATATCCACAAGATTTTGGCGATTTAAGTAAAACCCAAGCTCTACCAATCAACACGAAAAACTTCCGAAAAGATGGCAGTTACTACGCTACGGAAACAGATGATTGGGGAGTGGTTTGGGAATGTCGCGTCCCTGGAATTCTGGGGCACCCCATTCAGCGGCCGCTTGATGATATAAGTAAACTGGATAGCTATCATCCACCTGAGCCTCAATCGACAGAGGGAGCGGAATTTGAAGCTGATCTTCGGGATGCAAAGGAGCATAAAAAGAAATTCTATCTACGGCAAGGATGGATTAGCATATTTGAGGTTATGCATGCTATGCGTCGTTTCGAGGATGTGTTGATGGATATCTATGATGACACAATCTCGATAAACCGCCTTGCTGATATGATTACGGAGTATATGCTGAAGATGATCGAATATTACCTTGCTCTTGGTGTCGATGGCATACAATTCGGAGATGATTTTGGGACGCAGCAATCTCTTCTGGTTGACTTGGATACATGGCGGCGTTTCTTCAAGCCAAGATATGCCAAGCTAATGGAGCCCATTAAACAAGCGGGAAAACATATATTCTTTCATTCCTGCGGCCATACTCTGGAATTAGTGGATGAATTTGCTGATCTTGGTGTAAATGTCTTTTGGCCTCAGCTAAATGTGAATAACAATCGGATTTTAGCACAGCGTTGCCGGCAGAACCGAATTTGTCTGATGTTACATATGGACAGGCAGAAACTTTTGCCATTTGGTACGCCTGATCAGATCTATAGGGAAGTACAACTGGCCGTGGAATTTTTTGCAGATTCAACCGGTGGTGCAATACTTTATGGTGAAATCGACAACGATTTTCCTTTGGCAAATATTGTTGCATTATATAAAGCTTTTGAAAAACATCGGTGACAAAGAGCCCGATGCTGGTTCTTTTTTAATCCCGGATTTCCCAAATAGAACCTTGAAAAAAAGTAAGATTTTCAAAGTATAGAGCTTATGAAGACCGTTCAAGCCAGTTTTTGAGTTCTGATATGGAGAACCCAATGGGTGAAAGCAAAAAGGATGCA
>CAZOPG010000359.1:0-2467 GCA_964581585.1 uncultured Planctomycetaceae bacterium
CCAGTCATGTCCCGGCGATTGGTCGCCTCTGTCCAGTGTTGGTTCTGCATCGAAAGTCTCAGAATGGGATACATCGGTTTCGTTATTATCTGCCGATTTGCTCAGAGGGTCTTTTGCTCCCAGAAAATCGACTAGACGCTGAGCGGGTGTATATGCAATTGTTAAATCGACAGCCGTTTCTGAATCGGTAATTTCCGATTCCCAGGCATTGATAAAGTTGTAAAATTGCTTCGTCTGGTTATACATCTGGCCGCACTTACCATTAATATCTACACAGGAAGTATCCCAGTATTCTGGCCCATCAATTATAGCTTTAATATCTGTCTTGCCCGCTGAGAAAGGATAGATGAAATATCCCATCAGGCCATGTCCAAATCCACAGCGCAGCAAAGGCTCCCAGTTTATCGCCGATCGGCTCATCCTGGGCATATACCAGTTCATATTCGCCTCAACTGATAATGGCGGCCCGCCCCATGGACTTGATTTGGTAATTTCAACTCCCAAGCCGATGCCGGAGACACCTTCCAAATCCATTATACGATCAGCGTATGTATGGCATGCCGTCATCCCCTTGATGCCACTTTCACTTAGAATTTTACCGAAACCGGCATGATCGCCGTGCCCATAGAAACCAGCAACAGGTTCATTAAAAATAATTGGAACCTTAATGCCGAATTCCTGAGACCATTTGGCAAGAGTCGCTCCCCAGTCAGAAAAGAACCACCGCTTGAAATTCATCCAGTCAAAACAACAGCACTTTTGCGTACTTGTTTTGGGCAGGCCCCTCGGCGCATCGACATCGGTAAAATCAGTGTAGTCTTTTTGATACAGTTCACAAAGACTGCCGATATCGCCGTACTTTCCTTTGAGCCAGTTTGGCCAGGTCTTTTTCAGGATCGTGGGGTCATACAAAGAGTTGCAAAGCCCGTAACTCCATGCAGCGGACAATTCGTTGTCCGGCTGAAATAAAATTACAGGCCCTCCATTATTAATTTCATATTTTGCAATTATTGGCACAATTTGGCTATACCATTTATAAACTAAATCTCTGTAAACGGGTTCACCTTCTGCAGGTATTGGTCTTCCCGTAGAGGCTTTGCCATCACTTTTACAACTCAAAGTTTCCGGATGGTTCCTGAAAAGCCACTCAGGCATCCCGCCGCACCGCAGCTCAGAATTCACAAAGGGTCCCGGCCTGGCCACAAGCTTCATATCAAGCTCAGCGATCAAATCGATGAATTTACAAAGATTGTGCTCGGGCTTTGTCCTGCCGTCAAAATCAACGTCTCCCTCAGCAGGTTCGTGGAAGTACCAGGGCATATAGGTCGAGATGGTATTCAGACCACAGGCTTTGGCTTTTTCAAGGCGATCTCGCCATTCAGATACGGCCAGGCGAAAATACTGAACCTCACCGCCGCATGCATAAAAAGGCTGACCATCTATCAATAGATCATTGTTTTTTATTTCACTACGAAGCATTTCAAGAATCCCTTTCCTTAGAGTTCAACAACACCTTTGAGCATGTCTGAAAACAGTTCAATGCCGTCTTTGGTAATCCCCGCTCCTGTTTCCCATCTCAAGCCAAACTCCTTATCACGAACAAATGTATCGATCTGGAATGTCATATTTTCCTGGAGTTTATATTCAGATGTCGTTTCCATCCACGGCTTTTCCACTTCCAGCATCCCAAGTCCATGACATGGGCCGTACAGATAATTGTCCGCATAGCCTTTTTCCTGGAAATACCGCTCGTAATTCTTTGCGACCTCGCCCGCGACGACGCCTGCCTTGAGCCATTCCCTTGTCTTAAAGTGAGCGTCAAGACCGAACTTGATCAACTCATGATGCCTATCATTCATCTTGCCGATACAAAACGGTATGCCAATTGATGGAGAGTACCCGTCAACTCTGCCGCCGAGATTAAGCTGAATGATTTTGCCTTTTTCTATCAGATTGTAACGAGGCCTGGAAATAGCATTATTCGTACTCTTGCCGCAGAATAGGTACAGGGCGTGTGCTTCATATTCAGCACCATTTTCGTAAAGGGCCTGCTGAGCAATACCAACAACCTGCAACTCTGTCATTCCAGGCTTGATCTTTTCCAGTACCGCATTGACTGCCAGCTCAGAAATTCTAAAACCCTCTTTCAGGCAGGCAATTTCCGCTTCCGATTTTATCTGTCTCAACTCAGTTACAATATCATCGGCCTTGACTATCTCCGCATCCGGAAAAGCATTTTTCACGGATTCATAAAGATCGATACTCGTTACCAGCCAACCAGCAATACCTATTCGTTTTGGCGCTTTGACGCCGATGGAATCGAAAACATCTTTGAAGTTACTGAACTTAGCGCCGGGAAAGTCCGGGTCGGCAGACTCCCTGTATTCTACCATCCGGTGAATGTTCTCGATGGGAGACCAGCCTTGAGCAAACTCTTCCGATTCCGGCCCCACCATGAGCGCAGCTT
>CAZOPG010000360.1:0-2442 GCA_964581585.1 uncultured Planctomycetaceae bacterium
TAATACATTTTCCAATATAGTGATTTGACGAATAAGGCGCAAGTCCTGAAATGTCCTTGCTACGCCCAGATTAGCAATTCGATGAGCGGGCTTATTATGCAAGTCTATTCCACAGAATGATATGCTGCCGCTCTCGGATGGTATAAATCCAGTCAGGACATTGAACAAAGTGGTCTTGCCAGCACCATTAGGGCCGACCAGTCCAAGAATCTTTCCCTTTTCCAATGAACAGGAAAAGTCCACAAGAGCCTTGACTCCGTTGAAGTGCTTATTCAGATTGTCTATTTCAAGCCAACTGCTCATTATTTTTTTGTGTCTTCCAATTTAAAACCATATTTACCGATCAAACCTTGCGGCCGCCACATCATAAACGCGACAAGCAATCCGCCATATAATATTTGTCTCATATTGGCAGCGATAGAACTCGGCATACCAACAAATCGCAATACTTCCGGAAGTATTACAAGAAGCACGGCACCAATGATTGGCCCCCACAAGCTGCCTGCTCCGCCTATGATAACAATCGAGATTATGAAGATAGATTCCATCACAGTAAAGCTCGTGGGGTCTATAAAGCTAATGTAGTGAGCATATAGGGCTCCAGCTATCGCCGCCATACCAGAACCAATAGCAAACACAGCCACTTTGTATAGTGCAACATTCTTACCAGCAGCTAAGGCAAAAACTTCATCTTCTCGGATGGCCGTCAACACACGACCAAACGGTGAGCTAATAATGCGTTGGCAAATCCAGAACGTCAAGGTGGCAAAAACGCTGACAAGTAACAGAAATTCAATATGCGATGAAATTACCCATCCAAATATGGAGGGCTGTGGTATGCCCGGTAATCCCATAGGTCCGCCAGTAAACGAAACCCAGTTATTCAAAATACTGAAAGCAATAATTTGAAATGCAAAGGTGGCTATGACGAAGTAGTGATCTTTTATACGAAGGGACGGAATTCCAACAAGCCCGCCCAACAACCCACTGATTACCACAGCACATATAGTATTGAGTAGAAAAGGACTGCCTACTTTTAATGCCATAATCGCAGCAACATAAGCCCCAACTCCATAAAAAGCAGCATGAGCAATAGACAGCAACCCCGTATAACCTACAATCAGGTTGAGCGATTCGGCAAGAATCACATAGATGCCAATCAATATCAAAATGTGCAGTATATATTCCAACTGATCTCCATGTCACACAGTCGCACTCTTAATCTTTTTTCCGAAAAATCCTTCTGGCCTAAATAGCAGGAACAAAACCAAAATTACAAAAATAATCGTATCCTGCCATTGTGAACCAATAAACCATATTCCTAGGTGTTGAGCGGTCGCTAACAATAATGCTCCGAGAGCTATTCCTGGGAGGCTATTGACACCGCCAACTATAACTGCTACAACTCCCAGCATAAGAGCATTCATGCCCATTGCAGGAGTCATATCAACATCAAGGGCTACCAGTATGCCAGCCAATCCCGCCAATGCGGAACCGATACCGAATACCCAGACAAAAACTTTTCTCGATGAAATCCCGGAAATATTTGCCAAATCAGAATCATTTGCAACTGCTCTTATACAAATGCCAATCTTCGTTCTGTTTAGAAAAAGAACTAATATACCAATAAGGGTCAGACTTACAAAAATCGATGTTAGTTGTATGGGGGTAATTCGAGACCCCAACACAGCAATCCCTTCTGTTACACTGTTGGGTCGTAATATTTTTGTTGAATCTCCAAACACCATAGATATGATATTTTGAAGAATAATGTAAATACCTAATGAGACTAATAAGAAGATTAATTCAGAACTCTTTTTTTTGCGAAGTGGTCGATAGATGGCTAGTTCTATTAAACAACCAATAGTCGCACACAGTATGATACTCAAAATAATTGATACTGCCAAAGGCATATTCAACCATGTAGACAAAAAGAATGCCAAGTAGGCTCCTGCAACAAAAATTATACCATGCGCAAAATGAAAAAATCTTGCGGTATAAAATATCAGCGAAAACCCGGTAGCTATTAGAAGAATATGGCTTGCGGTTACAAGTATATTGATTAGGATTTGCATGCAAGCCCCTCCTGAACAACGCAAGTCTCATCCTCAAAATACCCTATTAATTTAAGCCAGGACTCCCGTCCTGTGATCATATTATTGGGTTTTAGATATGAACAAAATTCCCTGAAGCTCTGGGCATAATGCGGGTATTTGTCCAGCATCGCTTTTGTTGTTTGGGCATATATTGATGAGCCATAAAACGAACGGAAAAGCTCTTGCCGGATATTGTGATATTCATCCACGCTAATACAAGGATTATGGACCACAGGCATGCTAACTGTATCAAAGTGGCTCCAATCTTTTGTCAGCAATTGGTCTGAGTACCTATCCCAGTACTTTGTGCCAGGGAACGGAGTCATGTATGAAATCTTTATCTGGC
>CAZOPG010000361.1:0-2441 GCA_964581585.1 uncultured Planctomycetaceae bacterium
ATATTTAATCAACACTCCGGTGTTGAAAACTTTTCCCCAAATTTGACGAAGAACCGTCACATTGACCACCCAATACCGGAGTGCATAAACCTTTATTATTAACCCACATTGCAGCACTAAGCTTATAATTGTTTGATTTTAAGAAGTGTCCGTTTTGAAAATTTCCACAGGTATCACTACGGATTTTTTTCTGTAGAATGGAACAATTTTGTAATTCATTACAGAGTAAATGAGCTTTGCTTTCAGTGTAGGTTCGGTACATTGGCGAATCGATACAATTTGTCCCTGGACGTTTTTGAAAGTTGTGGTAACACATTTTTGTGTATTCATTGTGCGTACTATTTCTCGCCAATCGTGATTATATCCCTTTTGTTTTAGTTGGTACCTGATGGTAGCAACAAGCCAATATGCCAGTATCCCTAAGTGCAAATGGGCCATTGCGGCATTATCTGTTTTATGGTATATTGGGCGTAAATCCAAGTCGGTTTTCAGTACCCTGAAAGTGTATTCAATCTCTCTGATAATGTTATATATTGACCAAAGTGTTTGCTCATCATTTTCATCCAGCGTTGTGCGCAGAAAATATATCCCAGCATTTTTGTCTGCATCTTCTCCTTGTTTGTGTTTACATAATATTGCTGTGGCAATGCCATTGCCGTGGTCTTTAACGACAATATCGTAATACTTATGAACTGATGGGTATTTTTGCTTTAACCTGCCTATTCTTTCAAATACCTTGTCAAGTTTTTTTGTGCCACCTTTTTTATTTATGCCTTCACCGATGCTTTGTATCCCTTCTTCAAAACGCTGCGAAAGCAAACCATTCATGCTATTCTCCTTCAGGACTTTAGCCTTGCTTTTAACCCATAAGTACTTATCATCACCTTCGCCCACTTGAACTTTCATCAATTCAATGGGCTGGTTGCGTTTGTCTTTGATTTCAACAGGGGTGCTGTTGGTATCGGCACGATATTCTTTAAGGTTCGACCGCGATACGCACATGTAACCGTAGTGTTTTCTTTTGAGCATTTTCAGGTTCTCTTCTGTTGCTATTCCAGCATCTATTACTACTGTCGGTTTTCTGTCCGAGAATGATGTTTGTTTGCTGAGTGCATTTACTATAGTTTCCAATGTTTTGCTATCGGTCATGTTGCCTTCAAAAATATTGGAGTATTTCAAAAATCCTTCAGGATTTATAACAACTGCCAGAACGATTAACCGTGCATCTTTTCTTTTCTCTTTACTTCTGCCAAACTTAGCCAGTTTGCTATTTTTCATCCGGCCTTCAAAGTAAGTATTGGTAAGGTCATAAAGTATTATTTTATCGTCAAGGTCGAACAGTTCATTAGTCTGGTTTGACAGGTAATTTTCCAGTTCATCTTTTACTGAATATAAATCGTGGGAGATTTTATACAGTTTATCTTTTGTAACCTTGTCAAGGCCTGTTATTTCACAAATAGCAGAATTCTCTTTTATGAATGATGTGGTTTTTAGTTCAGATGCTGGATAAACTGCACGGCTTATTATATGGGTAGTAGCCAATGATATATTATCGTCTGTCCAATTTTTGTTTTGTAAGAATGCGGCTATGCCCAACTGGTCAAAAGCTTGCTTGCAGAGCCATTCTGCACCTATTTCCCGACCATCTTTATTCTTTAATGTTGATAAATCAACCGTTTGCCAATCATGCTTACCTTTTCCAACATCGTAACGGCCTTTCTTTTTTATCTCATCGCAATAGTAATGGGCAAGTTTTTCTATTGATTCATCCAACTCGCATAATGACAGGATCTTACCTTGTCCTGTGAGTAGTTCTTCAACTCGTTTTCCCAAAAGCTTTTTGTGTTCTTCACCAAGTAGCTCATCAAGTTTGCCAAGCCCAATAATAACACGATGTCTTATCCGACCATCAAGACGAAAACTTTCACACAGCTGATAGATATTGTATCGCTGTTTTGTGGTTTTGTTATATTTTACCAAAGGCTTAACAAACATGGGTGCAAATTACACTTTAACTGTCTGTTTGTCAATATCTCAGGTAGGTGCACAAATGGAATTATGAAAAATGGATTTTGTTAATACATTGGAAATGTGCTATATGCGATTTCGTTAAATTACAATTGTTAATAAGTCAGTGAGTTATAAACCGATTTTTCTTGATTCTTGAGGAAAAGCCTGCAATGTGGGTTAACAATTCTGCTTCCCTATAAGTAAGTTTCTTATCCTGATCACCACAGCTAAGCAGGAGGTTTTTGAAGTTCAGCTCGCAATCGCCTATTAAATATGTATCCTCCGAATCTGAATCGCGACTGATTTTCGATCTTTTTAAAAATATCTCAACTTTCAGGGCTAGTTCTTCTATACTAAATGGTTTAACAATATAATCGTCAGCACCGAGTAATAATCCCTCGAGTTTATCTTCTGTTAATGATTTGGCTGAA
>CAZOPG010000362.1:0-2440 GCA_964581585.1 uncultured Planctomycetaceae bacterium
ATGAGGTGTTATGGAGCGGATAAAAATGTTGCGCTTCAGATTAAATTTTGGGAACTGACCGAACTGAGCGAATTGCTGGTAAATGTCAAAAACTGCAACGTCGCTGTACGGGAATGGGCTGGTGAAGTGGTCTTTTTGCACAAAATCCTGCCAGGCGGAACGGACAAAAGCTACGGCATTCATGTAGCGAAACTGGCGGGTTTACCAAAGCCGATCTTAGACAGAAGCAATGAGATTTTAGGCGACCTCGAAAGCACATTTGCCAAAGAAGCTGCCGGCGAAAAACTTACAAGCAAAAGAACCACAGAGCCGACAGAAGAATTATTCAGCAAATACCAGAAAAACGTGCTTGAAAAGCTCAAAAACCTCGATGTCGATAATCTGACGCCGATAGAAGCGATTAATTTATTGAATGAGATCAAAAAAGAGATTTGAATATCGGCACTTGTGCCGCTATAATATATGGCTGATATCAAATTAAGAGGGACACGAAATGTACTGTGAAAAATGCGGAGCCGAAAACCTGGAAACAGCAACACTCTGCCAGAATTGTGGGGGCGTGTTCGTTTTCAGTAGACCAAGCAGAATCAGCGGAATGGCAATCAGTTCAACAATACTGGGAATCAGCGGCATCACAATGTTCGCCCTGATGGGCATCGCCTGGATCATTGGTTTGATCTTTGGGTTTTTAGCACTGTACATAAGCGGAATCACAATGTTCGGCCTGATGGGAATTGCCTGGATCATCAGCCTTGTCTTCGGAATTTTGTCGCTGAATAGAATAAATAAAAGCAGCGGACAGATAAAGGGCAAAGGCTTCGCGATAACAGGCATAACTACATCGTCATCGGGTCTGGGTCTGTTGTTATTAACTATCGGTTTCGTTATGTTCTTTACCAGTGCCCAGGCTGTTTCGGCAAGGAAAAATTTCATCAAGATGCGCAACAGTGGTTTGATAGCTACCGTTGATCGAGGCCAACCTGCTATTGAAGGAATGGTCAATATCTTTACCCAACAAAGTGATACCGAGGCCAACTGCATCGCCGTATTATTCACTCCAGATGCCCCATACGACACTACCTCATATATTCGTCATAATTTCACATGTGGCCCAGCAGAAGGGACTCCACTGGAAATTTCCTGGCAGTTCAAGACCAACACCGACAAAGGAGATTTGTATGATTTCACAATAATCATGCCCCTCGACCACAACGCGACAAGCAGTACCACAGTAACGATTACCTATGACGGTACAGAGCAAATAATTTTCGAAGACAAGACCTACAAAATCACACTCACTCCGCCCGAGCCTGAAACTGAAACTCAGGGATAGGTTTAGTCTTTTCGATAAAGTCCCCAACGGTATCGAATGTTTGCTGAATCTGTTTCATTGTTGGGTTGTGTTTTGCGAACTTCACGAGATCACAATGCCTCAGAAATTTTTCCAAATCATCTTTCTGCGTATCCAAAAGTAACTCGGTATGCTGCATCTCTATAAGAAACTCCTCGGTAGTTCTTTCCGGAGCCTTTAATTCAAAACAATCTTCGATATAGTGTCTCAAAATATCGCTGACCTCCTCGTAAAACTGCTTGATCTTGCCCGCCTCGACAAGTTTTTTCTCAGTCAGTTTTTGCAATTTCTCGTAGGCAATCTCATGGGCCGGGACAATTTTCTTCACAAGCTTAGCGGCGTCTCTGCTTCTGGCTCGCAGCCAAAATACAATACCGCCGAGAATAAGAACTGCCCCCCCTGTCCAGGCCCAGAAGTATCTCGACTCCTTTGGCATCTCGACAACATCTTCAATGTCGGCAATAACCAGATTTTCTATATCCGAGCCAAGCAGTGAAGTAACCTCAATATCAATCGGCTCAGTTACCAATTCATGCTTTGGCCCACCGACGCTATTGGCATCATAAAAACTAAAAGTAAAAAAAGGAATCTGATATTGTCCCGATAAAAAAGGCTCAAGCCGATATTGACTCCTTTGTACTATATTGTTCTCTTCGTCGAGACTGTCGCCGAGATTAACCCAGTCAACGATACCAAAATCCTCAATCGCATCAGCCACTTTTGGCATCTGGATTTCAAACCCCTGCTCAACTGTTGCTTCAAACTGTAAAAATACCGTCTCGGCAATAGTTATCTTGTCTCTGCTCAGTCGGACATGAACCCTCAATGAGCCACGCTCATAAAACTCATCAATTTCAAAATCACCTTTGCTGGCTTTGGCACCCTCGTCTTTCCGGCAGCCCGAAAACGCCATCAAAAGCACGCATAAGACAATACAAAAACTGAATTTATACTTTCGCATAACGATTTGCTACTCTCTCCTGTGTCTCATCCGGAAAAACCTGACCAAATCCTGAATATAAGGCTTGTCCGTACTTATACTAATGCAGTCAACACTAATCGAACGCAACATTTCCCGCAATTCGTCAA
>CAZOPG010000363.1:0-2429 GCA_964581585.1 uncultured Planctomycetaceae bacterium
AATAATATGCGCCATCGCAGTCTCCATACCCATCGAGTCGTGCCCGAAAATCATTACACGTCGACCACGCAGAGCCACCGACGTCACAGCAGCATAACACCAGTTAATCAGATTTTCAGCCGTCTGTTCGCTCATCTTTGGATCCATACCGGTATCAGGCCAGTTCCCAACATTCAGCGTAACCAGTTTGCCGTACTGACTTATCGCACCGCTAAGAGCATGAGAAAAAACAACCCCAGGTTTAGGCCCGCTATTGCCGCAGGTAATATTTATTGGAGTCTCTTTAGGAAACTGCTGCAGCAGTGAAATAGCTGACAACTGAGGAAACGCCCAGGTATCACAGGTACAGACCAGAATATCAACGCCAGCCTTGCGGAACTGCTGAGCAACGATATCAGCCTGCGCCTCACTGTCAACCAATACCGAAGAATACACCACTGGCACAGGAGTATTGTCCGGCAGAACCACCGCACCACTGATGGAATCGGCCGTCATAGCGATAATATTCTCTACTCGCTTACGGCTAGCCTCATCAATTCTCGGATCACACGGGCTGAAAACTCCAATCACAGGAACCTTTGGAGTTGCCTTGCGGATTGACGGCAAACGCTCTGCTTTAGCTTTTTTACTCATTTTAATAAACCTCCAAATCAATTTGACTGTTGAATATTGAAATAATACACAATATAATGCTCCAGAGTCCTGATATTAAATACAAACAGCTAAATGGTCAAGAGATAATAATTATGAACAAAAAAGTGATGGTCGCAGGGCACATTTGCCTTGATATTACACCAAAGTTTCCGGACACAACAAAGCCAAATCTGGCGGAAATATTCAAACCCGGTAAACTTACCAATGTTGACAACGCCATACTCAGTTTAGGCGGCCCCGTCCCCAATACCGGTATGGCAATGGCCAGGATCGGCGCCGACGTACTCCTAAATGGCAAGGTTAGCAACGATTCTTTCGGCCAAATCATCAAAGAACTGCTCGGCCCCAAACTGGCAAGGTCATTCTCTACAGTAACAGGACAAAATACATCGTATTCTGTCGTTATGGCCGTTCCTGGAATCGACCGTTTCGTTCTGCACAATCCCGCTACAAACGATACTTTCGGCTCAGAAGATATCAACTACGAAGACGCAAAGAACTGCTGTCTCTTCCATTTCGGCTATCCAAACCTGATGAAGCGTATATACGAAAACGACGGCAGTGAACTCACAAAGATTTACAAAAAAGTAAAATCACTCGGCCTGACAACCTGTCTTGACATGTCGTTTATCGACCCGGCCAGCGAAGCCGGAAACGCCGACTGGCTCAAAATAATGAGAAACACCCTGCCTTATGTCGATATGTTCATGCCGAGCATTGAAGAGGTAACATTCATGCTCGACAGAAAATTTTTCGACAAACGCCAGACTCAAGCGGCCGAAGATGACCCGGTATTTTTTTATCAGCCGCAGGATTATTCAAACATCTCAAAAATTCTGCTTGAAATGGGCGTAAAAATAGTCGCCCTGAAAAGCGGGATCAACGGCTACTACCTCCGCACCGCTTCGGCGGACAAAATCGCCCAACTCGGCAAAGCATGTCCGGCTGATATTGACATATGGTCAAACAGAGAACTTTGGTGCCCTTCTTTCAAGGTAAATAAATTCGCTTCCGGCATAGGAGCCGGCGACGCGACCATAGCGGGTTTTCTCTGTGCCTTAATGAACGACAGCTCCCCCACCCAGTCCCTAAGGATCGCAAATACCGTCGGCTGCCAGAATGTTCAGACTTACGACACATTAAGCGGTATCATGGATTGGCAAACCACCCTTACCCAGGCCGCGGACATGTCTCGCCCACAAAACCCACTACAAATCAACTCTAAAGGCTGGAACTACGACCAAAACGACCAGCTCTTTACCGGCCCAAATGAAAGATCCAAACCTTAATATGGAGAAAATTATGCTCTATAACCATTGCAGGAAACATCGATTCAAATTTTTAATAGTTAACCTGCTGTTTATTTTGGTCACATTTTCTACCTCTACCGATTGTCTGGCGGCATTGCCGCAAGACGAAACAGCTATCAAAAATGATGTTGACCATTGGGGTTTGGCGTTCTCCGATCAGTTCCGAATTTTCAAACAAAATTTCCAAAACTTCGCCAAAATTACCGGCACAAAATCGCCCGATTATATTTTAGGCATAGAAACATCGCTACGAAAGACTTTCAAGAACAAATATTGGTTCAAGGGCAAAATCGCCAATATAGTAGAGATAAATGCCGCCAAAAATGAATCGGAAGCATTCCAGTTAGCGATTATCCCAAATACAGGATTCGACTTAAACGACGTAAAGATTTCAGTATCAGAATTAGAGGCGGTCAATAGCAATGCCAAAATCTCCCGTGATACCATCAAAATGTGGAGAGTTGG
>CAZOPG010000364.1:0-2410 GCA_964581585.1 uncultured Planctomycetaceae bacterium
ATGGCAGTTTGTCTTTGAGACAATCCGTGTAGCCTGCTATTTTGCCGTGGCTGTTTTTATCTTCGGGATGAGACTGGACAATGCCAACTGGCCCGCTGCTCTTTTGACTATGGCTCTTACGGGGCCTCTATTTTTAATGTTGGGGATGATTTCCTGCAGCATATTGATTGTCGTAAAAAAAGGCGATCCTGTCAACTGGGTCTTTTCCAGCTTAGGGGCAATACTTGCCGGCACAATGTTTCCGGTAAGCATTCTTCCCGGCTGGATGCAAAAGCTCTCTTACTGTCTGCCTCTGACTCATTCACTCCAGGCTGCCAGACGATCGCTTCTGGCTGGTGCCGGCCTCGACCAGATAGCAGCAAACATCTGGGCACTGGTGATATTCATCGTCATACTTATACCGTTGACCATAGCGGTAAATAATATATGTATGAAAAATGCAAAGAAAAAAGGTGCCTTCTCCACACACTGAAAGGTTTAAGTTATGAGATTATATTTATCAATTGTATTGTTTTTAATCCTTAGCATCGTTTGCACAGCGGCCCTGGGCCGGTCAGCCCTTGATCTTAACATAATAGAAACTTTTATAATCGAGCCTACGGTCATCGAAAACATGAGCGTCTGGGTTCCCGCGGCAAAAAGCGGACCATTTATAAACCGTTCATGCAGGGTCAAGCAAAACCTTGTCTTCTCATCCATACTGCTTGCCTCGATAAAACATCAAAAGACAACCCACTGTCCGGATCAGATAGCAAAGATACTGGCAGAGTTAACCGCTTTTTATCACTCTCGGTCGCTGCCTCTTACCATATTCAACGGCTGGCAGTGGGAGTACACCTACAGCATGAGCCAGTATGAATCGGTAAGCTACGATCTTGCACAAAGAGGCGGCTGCTGGGAGAACTGTTGGGAGGCGGTTTTGAATTTGACCTGTGGAGCGAGCCGAAGACGGATAATTGAATTGGAATCATTTGAAAAATTTGCCGTTAAAAAAACGTTGCCCACTGAAAGCACAATCGAAGTAAAAACCTTTTCTTCAATGAGGACTAGATATGGATACCCTAAAGAAAGACAGTTATAGAGCAATAGTTTTCGCAGTATTCCTGATTTTGACATTTAGTCTTAATACTATTGCAGAAGAAACAATTTCTAACCTGAATCAGGCATTGACGTTATGTACAGATGACGAACTCAGCTGCAGAATAGAGTACAGAATTGGGATACTTTATTTTAAGAGCGGCGATCTATTGCAGGCCCTGGAAAGCTTCAAAAAAGTAGCACGATCAGCTAATTGTGCCGATCTTGCAAAGCTATGCAGCCTCAATATGACGGGCCAGATATACCGTGTGCAGGCAAAAAATGACAAGGCTCTCAAGGCGTTTGAAGAGTTGATAGAACAATCGCAGAAACTTTTTAACCAGAATATTCCTGCATCTGTTTTAAAGCTCATCGCAGCGGCAGGATTTAGCCGAGCTGAAATCTATCGGTATAATCAGGATTATACCTCTGCCATCGCTGAATACAAAAAAATCTATGCCTATCTCAAGTCAGACAAAACACCCCAAACAAATAATTTCGCTCCTTTGGCTCTGGACAGAATATCACAGCTTTACTTGATAAAAAGCAAGGTTGAAAACTACTGCCGGACAACTGCCGAGCTTATCGAAAAATATCCCGGTTATTACCGAACACCTATAATCAAACTGGAGACCGAAACGGTCAGGATATTAAAAAGAAAGAATCCCTCTATTGATTTTGCCAGAGGCAGTTTTGATGCACCGGCAGAACTGATCGCCTTTATCAAAAACCGCGGCAATAAAGAACTCAAAGACACGGCAATTTTATTATTGAAAGAGCTAAGCAATCAATACCGTCAGAGTTACGGCGGCATTGTACTTGGCTATCATTATGCCTGGCTGCTTGATGCGTCAGGAGAGCAAAAACAGGCTGCTAAAGTTTTTGAAGATATCTGTAAGCAGGCTGTATTAATAAATCCAGATACACCCGCTATCGCAAAGGTAATCAGCACGCTCACCGACTATGCAAAATTTCAGCAGGCGATAATTCTCGGAGAACAAAGCAAATACAGAGAGGCTCTTGAACTTGCCCATTCGACAAAACCTGAACCTAATGATGTACATATGCTAAATCTTGCGGATTCAATTAAAAATTCCCTTGAGATTTTAAAAAGAGAGGTACCAAAAGATGTCAATGATCAATAAGCGTATAACATTAATTTTAATATCAGCTCTTGTTTTTTCGAGTATCGCTTTTGGCGAAGATATTCAGGAGCCGAACTTCACAGACTTTCACCAGGCACTTGAAACAGGCACTGACAAGCAGGCCACCCAACTCGGCCGGGAGATATTCAAACAGATTGAACGAAACTACCGTGCTGATACAGGATTCG
>CAZOPG010000365.1:0-2365 GCA_964581585.1 uncultured Planctomycetaceae bacterium
CAGCCAACGCTTCGTCTATAGAATTGTCCAACACCTCATATACCAAGTGATGCAGGCCGCCATGTTGTCGATTACCAATATACATATCGGGCCTTTTACGAACCGCCTCAAGGCCTTCAAGGATTTTAATACTACTCGCGTTATATGTATGCTCTTTCATTTAATCCTTTACTGTTTTACTTTTTTTTGTGGCCCATTCTCGTTGGGCTCTTTCAGTGTTTCACAGCTGACCAGCTTAATGCTGTCAATCCCAGCCCCCGGACAATCTCGTTGTAGTTGTTCTAACAACGCCTGGCAAACGCTCTGCATTTCAAACATATACACGCCCGCTTCTACTCTTATTTTCAACTCCCCCCTTAAAAGCGACACCAGCTGGCAGTGTTTTGCCAGCTCTGCCGGCAGAATTTCTCTCCACAAATCTACTACCCGCGATTGTCTCTTGTGCCGCCGCAAGCCTTTTTTAATATCAGTATTAAAGATTTCTCTAATACTCCGGGGTCGGTGTTCATTTTGGTCCTTTTTTCCAAGATTCTGAGCCCGGCGTTCACCATCAACAGTGCGCCACCAAGTAAGACGGTCTAGTAATTCGGCGTCATCCATAATCTTCCGTCTGAAGTGCTATCCAATATTAACGGGCATCACAATATACACAAAATTGGCCCCACTTTTTATCAAGCCCGGCCGATCTGCCTGGCTGAGATGTAGCTCAAATTTATCTTCCTTAATAGCTCTCAACACGTCTATTAAAAACTGCGGGTTAAAACCAACCTCCATGGGCTGTCCCTCATACTCAACGGCCATTTCGACTTGAGCGTCCCCCATCTCCGGTGCCCGGCCGGAAAACATCAACACATTCTTGCTCAGACTCAGCTTGACACCTTTGGAATCTTCGTTTGTCAATAGTGCTGCTCGTCTCACCGCACTCAACACCGCCGTTGTATTCATCTCCAGTTTTTTGTCATAGTCTGTTGGAATGATGTCCTCATACTTCGGAAAATTCCCTTCGACCAGGTTAGAGCTGATCACCACACCAGCACAACTCATAACGATTCTGTTTTCCACAAAACGAATTTCAATCTCGTCTTTGTCCCCGCCGCCGATTCTGTCCATCAAGCCCATCGCCTTGGCGGGAACAATTATTTTTTCAGATTGCAGATCCTTATCCGCCGCGGTCGCCAAGGTCACTTTAACTTTTGCCAACCGTCTACCATCTGTGCCAACGAGAACCAGTGATTTGCCTTTAGTCTCCCATAATACGCCATTGAGTGCATAACGGGTATTTTCCTTGGCCGTGGCAAATAGACAGTGCTCAACGCCCTCTTGTAGCTTAGCGAGGGCCACCTTTATCTGGCCCTGCCCCTCAAAGCCCGGCACCGCCGGATACTGGTCCGCCTCGTAGCCATAAATGGTAAAATGGCTATCCGCACCTCGTACCTGACAAACCGCCTCCGAGACCTCGACCGAAATCACCTCGTCAATACTCTCCCTGACGATGGCGGCAAGACGATCCGCGGGCACCACAACCACCCCTGCCTCCTCGACATCTACCTGCGAGATGGCGCACGTGATGCCTAGTTCGAAGTCGGTCGCACAAATATTAACTGCATCTCCGTCCGCCTCGATCTTGAGGCACTGCAAAATAGGCTTTGTTGTTCGGGCTGGTATGATGCTGGTAACAAGATTCAACGCTTCCACTAGGGCCGCCTTGTTAAATTTTACCTTCATCTCTTTGATCCTATCTAAAAAAAGTGTACGAGAAAACTGCCAATAAACCTGACCTGACAATGTACACTAAAAGCAGTGTTTTGGAAAGTGTTTTAACACAACTAAATCAAATATTTTTGCCCTCGTTTAGTAACACCTTTTATTAATGATTAATAATATTATATATTTTATATTATTATTAGTCATATAGCCAGTTAGGTTGTGTTTTCTGCGGATAGCTAGGGAAGTAACTTCTTAGCAGACACGACGTTATGGTGGAGGTTAAGACAAAATCCCTTGTGGAAAACCTGTTACAAAGAGAGTGAGTTTATGAGCCCAAACCGCCAGATTTCACAAGCGTTGTTTATTTTGTGGTTTGGCGGATATTTGGCAATAGTTTCTAATAGGGCTAATAACAGGTTATCCACATTAAACAACAGGAAAAAAGTTTGGGCGGCCGCGGCCTGATGGGATGATTTTGTCCACTCAAAAGAAAATGGGACACAGAATTATGTGAGAAAAAAGCAGTGAGTTGCCGCCGTGAAGCGCCGGGTAAGACCGAAATTTTGGTAGACTGGCAGTACCGGCTGTGTTATAACACCACTATAGAGCCTGTTGCATAAATAATTAGTTCTTTTTACAAGTGAATAATTCCAGCTTT
>CAZOPG010000366.1:0-2358 GCA_964581585.1 uncultured Planctomycetaceae bacterium
CTCAGACGACAAATCCACCTTAATCATGCGCCCAGTTTTTGGGGAGTATTATAAGGAGCTGGAAGAAAAAACCTCTCTGACCAGCAGTTCCGAGAAATAGCCCAACAGGCGATAAATGTTTCGACTAAGGACTCTGACTTATTTCTAAAAAAACTTTATTATATAAGTGGTGATTACAGCGACACTGCGTTTTATGAAAGTATCAAAGCCAGGACCAGTGAATTGGATCAAAAGCATAAGGTTGACAGCGGTCACATTTTTTACCTTGCCGTTCCGCCCTTTCTCTATACAACGATAGTAGAACAGCTTGGCTTGGCCGGACTATCCTGCCCACACAAACACGATTTGATGCCACCAAAATTGGTTGTAGAAAAACCCTTTGGCAGAGACCTGCAAAGTTCCATGGAGTTGGATGAAAAAATTCACCGCTGTTTTGAAGAGTCACAGATTTATCGTATAGATCATTATCTGGGCAAAGAGACTGTTCAAAATATTTTGATATTTCGCTTTGCTAACGCAATTTTTGAGCCTCTCTGGAACCTAAATTATATTGACCATGTCCAGATTACGATAGCCGAATCGATCGGTATTGAGCATCGAGGCGGTTATTATGACAAGGCAGGTGTCCTTCGTGATATGTTTCAAAATCATATGCTGCAGATGTTAGCCTTAGCAGCTATGGAGCCGCCGACATCTTTCGATGCTGACAGCATCCGCAATGAAAAGGTTAAGCTCCTACGCTCGATCAGGCCCTTAGCAGAGCCAAAAAGTATTGTTAGAGGTCAGTATGCCCCCGGGGTAATTGATGGCGAAGAGGTTGTTGGTTATCGAGATGAATCGGCAATAGAACCGGATTCCAAAACTGAAACTTTTGTTGCGGCAAAATTGTTTATAGACAATTGGCGATGGAAAGATGTGCCTTTTTATCTGCGAACCGGCAAAAGACTTGCCTCCAAGGATACTGAGATTGCTATCACCTTTAAAAAAGTCCCGCATTCGATGTTTGCTTCATCGGGGCTGGATGAGATGGCTGCCAATGTTCTGGTATTGCAGATTCAGCCGGAAGAGGGAATTACGCTAAGCTTCCAGGCCAAAAGGCCCGGCTCAAAGATTTGCATGAGCACATTGAATATGAATCTTAGTTACAAAAATATTTTCGGCGTTGATATGCCGCAAGCTTATCAAAGATTGCTTTTGGATTGCATGCTTGGCGATCAGACACTTTTTACACGAACTGACGATGTTGAAGCGACATGGCAATTGTTGACACCGATATTGCAGGCCTGGCGGGAAGGTGAGTCTGCGCCACACGAATATCCTTCCGGGAGTGAAAGTTTTGCAGAAGCTGATAGACTTATAGAGTCTGATGGTCGAAAGTGGCGAAAGCTTTCAATGATATGACAAAGAAACTTTTTAATAAGATCATCATCGCCTTTGCTGCGGTGGTGGTGATTATTATGGTTGCCAAGACAGCACGATGGGCAAAGAATATGCCGACTGCAATTGCTACACATAAGCATACCAATAAACTCATCAATGAGAGTAGTCCCTATCTGCAGCAGCACGCGCACAATCCGGTTGATTGGTATCCATGGGGCAACGAAGCATTTGAGCGAGCCAAAAAAGAAGACAAACCTATTTTCCTTTCAATCGGCTATTCGACCTGCCATTGGTGTCATGTCATGGAACATGAGAGCTTTGAAAATGAACAAATCGCCAAAATAATGAACGAAAATTTCATCAGTATCAAGGTTGACAGAGAACAACGCCCGGACGTTGACCAGATTTACATGAACGCTGTGGTAATGATGACCGGCAGTGGCGGTTGGCCCCTATCGGCATTTCTCACACCTGAAGGCAAGCCCTTTTTTGGCGGAACGTATTTCCCGCCAAAAGATGCCTATGGCCACCCAGGTTTTGAGCGTGTACTCCTGTCGATTGCTGATGCATGGAAAAACAGACGGCAGGAATTACTCGATTCAGCAGGAAAACTCAGCAAATTTCTGGAAAGCCCAACTGGTTCAACTGAAAAAAAGAAACTTTCACCACAAATGTTAACAGGTGCTTTTAAATATTTCCAGCAAAGCTTTGATACTGCCAACGGCGGGTTCGGAATCGCACCAAAATTTCCACACCCAACGAACCTGTCGCTGCTGCTGGCCTACTGGAACCGCACCGGAGATAAGCAGGCTCTGCAGATGGTTGAAAAAACACTTGATGCAATGGCCAAAGGAGGCATTTATGATCACATCGGAGGCGGCTTCCATCGCTACTCAACTGATGACAAATGGCTCATACCGCACTTTGAAAAAATGCTTTATGACCAGGCCCTGCTAAGCAAAGCCTACCTTCAAGCTT
>CAZOPG010000367.1:0-2351 GCA_964581585.1 uncultured Planctomycetaceae bacterium
TAGAAGATGCGGCCTATTATTTCTCAACGTACAATGCGCCAGACAAGGTCGGGATAACCAAAAATCGTAAGATCATGATTCTGGGTGGTGGGCCGAACAGAATTGGGCAGGGTATCGAATTCGACTATTGCTGTGTACATGCTGCGTTCACAGTTAGGGATGAGGGTTTGGAAACGATAATGGTTAATTGCAACCCTGAAACTGTATCTACGGACTACGATACTTCGGAAAAGCTGTATTTCGAGCCACTGACAGTAGAAGATGTTTTGAGCATCTACGAAAAGGAGAAACCAGAAGGGGTTATTGTGCAGTTTGGTGGGCAAACGCCGTTGAATATAGCACGACAACTCGAAGAGGCTGGCGTCAAAATAATAGGCACCTCTCCGGAAACGATTGATTTAGCTGAAGACCGTGACCTATTCCGAGAGATGATGGAAAAACTCAAGATTCCAATGTCTGAATCCGGCATGGCCAGCGATCTCAACCAGGCACTGAAAATCGCCAAGCGAATCGGCTATCCGTTGATGGTCCGGCCTTCATATGTTCTAGGCGGTCGCGGCATGGAAGTTGTTCACGACGAAGAGATGCTGCGTGAGTATGTAGCTGCCGCTGTAGAAGTGACACCGGAAAAACCAATCTTGATAGATAGATTCCTTTGCAATGCGATCGAGGCCGAGGCTGATGCGATTTCTGATGGCACTGATGCCTTTGTCCCGGCGGTGATGGAACACATCGAACTTGCCGGTGTACACTCAGGTGACTCAGCCTGTGTTATACCTCCGGTATCAATTCCCCAAAAACATATTGATACTATTTGTGAATATACCAGAAAGATAGCGGTCGAGATGAATGTTGTCGGCCTGATGAATATGCAGTATGCAATCGCTGAAGACACGGTTTATGTTTTGGAAGCTAACCCACGAGCGTCGAGAACTGTTCCGCTAGTCTCAAAGGTTTGTGGAATATCAATGGCAAAGTTAGCGACACAGATTATGCTCGGCAAGAAACTTGTTGACTTAAATTTACAGCAGAAAAAGATACCTCACTTCGGCGTCAAAGAAGCTGTATTCCCATTTAATATGTTCCAGGAAGTTGACCCATTACTTGGGCCGGAAATGCGTTCAACAGGTGAGGTGTTGGGATTGGCAGATTCGTATGGACTGGCTTTCTTCAAGGCCCAGGAAGCAACACAACAGCCTTTGCCCTCAAAAGGGATAGTTTTGATAACTGTGGCCAAATCCGACAAAGCAGCAATTGTAGATACAGCTAAAACCTTCAGAAAACTTGGTTTTAATATCTTGGCAACAGAAGGAACATATAAGCATTTAACTAAAAAAGGTATAAAGGTAAAGCAAGTTCTTAAGGTACATGAGGGCAGACCCAATATTGTTGATTCAATAAAAAACAATGAAATCCAATTGATAGTAAACACTCCCATAGGTAAGCAAAGTCAATATGACGATTCCTATATCAGAAAAGCTGCTATCAAGTATAAGATACCATATATAACAACAGCAACTGCCGCTGCTGCTACTGCAAAGGGCATCGCCGCAAAACAAGGTAAGGAGGACAGTGTGAAATCTCTTCAAGACTATCATGCCGATCTTGTATAGAGGAGTAACGATGGGAAAAGCACTAAATACTTCGGTTGAGGGCAGGAAATGCATATTTCCGCACTGCAAGCGTATTTTGAGTATCTATAACTATGAGGCTTACTGTCATTCACATCGGGAGCAATGTCTGATTAGCAAAGATTTCAAAATCATATAAACATAAAGCCTGACCTTACTATTTCTTACTATCTGCGCAATAAAAAAGGGCTGCAAGATATACTCACAGCCCCTTGATATTGAATTATATATTACCTATGCTCTGCGTTTTCTGAGGAGTAGACCTCCTAAGCCAAACAACAAAAGCGTGGCCGGTTCAGGAACAGCACTGAATTGAAGATTTACAAGTCCTATATCTGAACGACTATCGCGAAATCTGAATCCTACTGTTTCAGTACTTAATATTTCATCGTATATCAAATCTCCGTGAACGTCGCTCACAGTGGTTTGCACGGTATCACCAATGATGGACAAATCTCCATTTAAATTATATACGCTGTCTGGCATTGGAGACATTGATTCTAATCTTTCAAAGCTGTCTAAGTCATGTATGGAAAGTTTTACATCCTCTACGTCGTGTGAAAACGTAAAGGTAACAGTCGGATTATCGTCGCTATTACCGTTATAGGCATAACCAATACCCACCATTGTAGCAGTTATTCCCTGATCACCACTTCCCAGACCATATGTCTGATCACAAGCGAAAGTTACTGTAACCTCTGGCCCTGAACCAACGGTAGG
>CAZOPG010000368.1:0-2339 GCA_964581585.1 uncultured Planctomycetaceae bacterium
CGGTTTGGCGTCAATGACCTGACCTGCTTTATCGGTTATCAAGTCAGTTTCTCCCAGGCCCAGCTGGAGCATTCCGTTTTTCCTGCGACGAACCTCTATCTTCTTTGCCAACTGTTCCATATCCCTAAGCAGTTGAACCACAGCCGGCGGCAAATCAGCTGTTTTGCCTTTTAGAGCTTTGTCGGCCTGGATATATGTCAACCTTGCGGTTGAGCAGATGACACTGTTGGCGAACGAACGATTTATTACATTGGCAGCGGAGTCGTAAGTTATATAGGCGGTCTTTGCGAATCTCTTTTGGCCTGGCTGCAGGCTGCATATTCCGTTGCTCAAAACTTCCGGCAGCATTGGTATAACTTTGCCGGGCAGATAGACGCTGTTGCCGCGATCTTTAGCTTCGAGGTCGAGCGGCGAGTTGGCCTCGATAAAATTTGCGACATCGGCAATATGAACGCCAAGTGTGCAGGTGCCGTCAGCGTGTTTTGTAAGACTTATGGCGTCGTCAAAATCTTTGGCATCTGCCGGGTCGATAGTGATAATAGTTTCGCTGCAAATATCTTCTCTGTGCTCAGAATCACCTGAAAAATCGGAAGCAGTTTTAGCAGCCTGATTTTGACATTCGCTTTTAAATTCTTCCGGCAGGTGGAACTGCTTTATTGTGGCCTTTATTTCGGTGTCGTATTTGCCGGCTCTTCCGAGTACCTCGGTGATTACGCCGCGAGCATGTAATCCTGGTTTCGGGTAGCTTATGATTTCGACAACGACTTTGTCGTTTGGACGAGCGCCTTTTGCGGTAATGTCGTCAACCTCGATCGGTTCGGTGAAACTTTTTCCGTCTGGGATTACGAAATAGCCTGAGTTATTTTTTGATAATGTACCGACGAAGTGGTTTTCCGATCTTTCGAGTATTTCGGTTATCTCAGCAATGTAGCGTGTAGTGCCCTGGCGTTGCCCCTTTTTGCTAACCTTGGCCGCGACGGTATCGCCGGTCATTGCCCCTGCGACAGCGTTCGGAGGGACGAATAGATCACCTGCCGAACCAGGCTCAATTGGAGTAATAAAGCCGAAGCCCTTCGGATTGGCTCTGAATGTGCCTATAACTTTTCCGGAGACCCCCGGCAGCGATACGAGATTTCTGGCCCCGATTACGACTCGTCCCTTTTTGCGTATCTGCTCAAAGGCAAGTTTGAATTCAGGATAGTCATCGCCGCTGACCCCCAGCGACTTGGCCAGGGCCGCCAATTTCACGGGACGATAGTCACGATGCGTCAGCAGCTTCAGTATTTGTTTTTTGAAAACGTCTATCATATAAAAATCAAAAATTAAAATGCAAAATTACGGTTTCGGCCTTACAGCCGAAACAATTATTATTTAAACACTGGATTCCTGCTTTCGCAGGAATGACAAATGCTGTTTCCGCAACAGGATTATTTGTCTCATCATACTCACTTTACTCCCTTTGTGAAATAGCTGATTGTCCACATCATCTCTTTAGGATACGCCTTATATTGCAACTGATCAGCAAGGCCTTTTAAGGCTCCGGCAAGTTCTTCTTTTGTCGGAAAGTTCTTTACAATTTCAAACTTGGTGTCATCTGATAAGGTTCTTACTTCCAGCATATTTCCTTCTTCATCACAACGTCTCTGTCCGTTTTCGTAGGGAAGTTGGTCAGCAAAAAGAACGAATGTTCCGGGAGCTAATTTACTGTGAAGAGTTTTCAGAAAATCAGTGATCTTCGATTTTGGAATATGCGACCACCACCAATGGGCGAAAGCAGCTGAAAACTCGCCAGAAAGACCCTCTAATGTAAAGGCATCAGCGACCTGGAATGACACATTTGTAATCGAAGCAAGTTTTTCACCTGCAATTGATATCATCGATGCATTGATGTCGGTAGCCAAAACGGACTTTGCCGTAGCAGAGATAACCTTTGTCCAGTACCCTGTTCCACATGCAAGCTCAAGCACATCATGTCCTTTCATCGCCTGCTGAAATCTGAGCTTTATTGGCTTACGAAGTTCCTCAGCAATACTATCCTCATACCCCGCAGATACATCATACTCTTGAGCCCGTCGCAAATAGTATCTGGCAATGTCATTTATTTGTTTGTCTTTTCTCCGCATAAATTGTTCTCGTATTTAATTCAACCCCCCGAATAAATCGGGGGGCTAATGGAATTTTTAAGCAGCGTCAGAGTATGCAAAAAAGCGTCCAGCCGGCATTATAACCGGTCGGGCGCTTTGGTGCATTACAAAATATAAGCTGATGATTTAAATCAGGCTTTTAGCTTATTGAGCTTTTTTGCCAGGCGTGATTTCATTCTGGCTGCAGTGTTTTTG
>CAZOPG010000369.1:0-2310 GCA_964581585.1 uncultured Planctomycetaceae bacterium
ATATCCTTATAATGTGGACTGATCTCAAGAATGCCGCCACTCTTGAGATAGAAGTCCTCGCCAAGGCTGAACAAACCTTCTTTAGTTTCCATCCACCCTGCTCCATTGCATGGATGGTATGATTTCATCTTTTCCCAGTTCTTATAATTCTGATGCCCATTAGATTCAAGAACCCCGATCTTCATACCCGGAAGTAAATTTAATCTAGCAGCAACATTTTTATTCCAGTCAACAAGAATCGGATTAACCGTCAAATCCGCACAAAAACATGGAACACCTTTATCATAAGATATCTTCGCAATTTTCAAACTCATACTCATTGTTTTAGCTATCGGCTTAAGAGCAATCGCTCCATAGCCAAGCTCTATTCGCTCGATCGCATCCTCATCTGAATGGGCGCTCTCATCAGCGGCAAGGCGTACCGGAATATCAGAAACATCAACCTTATATTCTTCAGGAAAAGGCTCCTCCACAATCATAATTCTCTCAATAGCTCCGATACTATCGGCATGGTCAAGAAGTTTCATCAAACGTTCCTTGCTGTCATATCTGCCGTTAGCATCGAGATAATATGGCACATGCCCCGTCTCGGTATAAGGCGTTTCAACATCCTTAACTGCCTGATGAATTTCGCTTAGCCGCTGTTTATCCCATTCGAGCATCTTGTCAAGATTGCCGTCCTTATCCGGGTCAGAACCGATTTTAATCTTCAAAAAGAAATAACCGTCATCAACAGCCTGTTTAATATCACCAATTGGAACGCCATAGCTCATAAGCGGAATGCAGGCCAATTTTTCATGCCTGTTAGCTAATGCCGGCTTAATATCAGCAGGTATCATATCATCAAAGCTGCCAATCTGCTTTTCCCGGCAATACAGTTGCCACGCCGCGTTATCAACCGCCACAAGAGCATTCAGCGCAAAAGTAAGACGCAAATCATCCCTGCCGGTTACTTTTTTAGCATACTCATAAGTTATCGGCAAAAGCTTATCGAGCAACTCTATTGGGTCGGCCCAGTCGAACTCAGCGGCAGCTTTAGCGGCAAATGATGTCGCCAGGAACATCATACTGTTCCCCGCCGATTCGGAATTGCCTACAAACACAGCAGCATCGGACCAGAGAGTACTTTGCGAACCACAGCCAATACCTATTTGTCCCTGAGCGTTTTCAAATTTCACAACGCTTTGCCATAATTCGCTAAGATAACCGCCCTTAAAACCAAACGGCGCCAACAACGGTTCACGTTCAAAATTACAATTAGCTTTGCTGATTTTCATTTCTGCTACACCTCTTTCTACTCAGCTCAGTAAACATACATATCCCAGTCTTCAATATTGATCGGCAGCGACGTACCAAGCCGAATACTGTCCATCGCACGCTGGCTCATATAAGTCGCTCGCATCCCGGACATCTCATCTAAAGGCGAAGGTTCGTCTTTATCAATCGCATCGGCAAAGGCTTCGAGTAATCCACGATGCCCCTTATCCGCCGATAGATAGTTGAAACTGCCGGTCTCAACGAACTCCTGCCCCATAGCATCAATCTTTTTAAGATATCCTGACATCCCACCCTCGGTACCTGCATCAGGATAAAAATCATATTGCATCGGAAAAGTCTTAACTGTACGTTCACCTAAACCATAATACTGGTTCTCGACAAAACACTCACTGCGGAAGAGTTTGCCATTATCCTGAATTTCAATTAATTCCTTAGGATATTCAAAGGTACCCGCCCCACTAAATAACAGACAACCTAACGTCCCGTTTTGAAATTCAATATTGAGAATATAGTTTAGCCGTGTACTGCCAACACCGGTAATACGAACGGGCCGATCCTCCAAAAGCCAGCACATCAAATCGAGCCAATGACAGCCTTCACCAATAATCAGGCCACCGCCCTCTTTCCAGTCAATATGAACACCGCCATAGGTCAGGCTTTCATCGTTTATTCTAATCAATATACTGGACCTTTTCTCCTCCGCCCAGATTTCCCTGTTATCCTCCTGCGTATAAACCCGCGCTTTGCCCATGGGGTTTTTGCGATGCGACTGATATGCCTGTTTCATATCGATCATCGCCGGACTAAATCGGCGGTTATAATCGACACACAGCTTAACTCCATTCTGACGGACAAGTTTGATAGTCTCATAAGCATCGTCCATACTCATGGTCATAGGCTTTTCGCACAGCACATGTTTACCTGCCTTAATAGTTTCTCTAAGATAAAACATGTGCCATTCATGCGGAACACTGATAATAACCATATCAACTTCCAGATCGTTCAAAACGTCACGATAATCTGCCGATATTT
>CAZOPG010000370.1:0-2298 GCA_964581585.1 uncultured Planctomycetaceae bacterium
ATTTTTATTGTTTCAGGGTTCACAGGTTTTGATAAATCAAGTTTCTGGATAAGCAGATGAGTGGCTACCCCGGCCAGTTTGGCCTCTGCCTGAGCGGTTAATTTTTTTAACGGCATAAAAGGCTGAGTGTATTTAATTTCCACAAATTCATCAGCCGGGTGGACAAGCTCACTAACAGATTTCTTGGCAGGTAATCTAGTATCCTTATCAAATGGATATTTCCACAAAAGGTTGCTTTTTGCCTGCGACAGCATCTGAGATGTCTGATCCTTGTCGAAATTTTGCTCATTTTTGCGATGTTGATCTTTTTTGCTTTCATTATAAAGCTGGTCAAGCTTTTCGGCGGAATGAAGGAAAAACTCGAACGGGCTGTTTTGCTGACACTTCCAGCCTGTCTCGAAGATGTCATTTAATTTTTGCTCCTGTGCCAAGGCAAAAAGAATCCAGTGCAAAAAATTTCGACCCGAACCAATCATCCAGTCGGGAATTTCTTTGTCAGCCATCGCAGCCTGCAGAACAATTCGGCGGCATTTATCTGCTTTCTCCGAAGCTGTCAGAATGAGCTTGTGCGAAGCTCGCGTCATCGCGACATAGAGAATTCTCATCTCCTCGGCCAGGGTGGTTTTTTGTATCTGCTCGGCAATGACCTGATGGGCCAGAGATTTCAACTTGGTTTTTGATCTCGGTTCAATGACTGTCAGGCCCATAGCAAGGCCGCTATCGGCAAGGCAATCAGTACTCATGTTTTTCAGGTTAAAATTTCTATTAATCTCGGCAATAAATACAACGGGAAATTCAAGGCCTTTACTTTTATGAACGCTCATAATTCTCACTGTATTTTGAGATGAACTGTCCGGCTCGGCCGGAGCCCAGTCACTATTTTGAGCCAGTAATTTTTCAATAAAAGCAACGAACCGACTGAGCGAAATTGTCTGAGCACTTGTGGCGAAACCTTCAAATTGGATGGCACGGGCGTGCATTTTCAGCAGGTTTGCCCGCCGTTGCGCCCCGGCCGGCAATGCTGTCATAAAGGCAAGATAATTGTTATGCCGGAAAATTCTCCATATCAGATCGGCCAGGCTGCTCGAGCGTGCCTCGGTTCGCCATTGTTCTATCTGCTCCAGAGATTGGACTGCTTTTTGGCGTAAATTTTCGTCGTCGCCTTTGCTGCTATAACAGGTCAGACTGTCATAAAAATTTATTTTTTTCTGTCCATCCAATGGTTGGTTGCGGATTTTGGCAAGGTCTGTATCGCTGAAATTAAAAAACGGACTTCGCAGCACCGCCGCCAACTCAACGTCTCGCTGAGGATTGTCAAGAACTTTCAAAAGTGAAATACAATCGGTGATTTCGGTGGTTTCAAAATAACCCGCCGAGCCTGAACTGGTTACTGGAATCTGTTCCTGACGAAGAATGCGAACATAATCTTCAGCTTTGTGAGCCGGGGAACGCATAAGTATAACAATGTCGCTGTATTGGACAGGACGATAAGTCTGCGTCGTTTTATCATAGATATCAGGCTTGGCATCGGCGAGGATTTTTTTGATACGGTTGGCAATCATAACGGCCTGACGCTGGATAGGTTTGCTTTTTAGTTCTGTTTTTTCTTCATCCTCCTCCTGCTCGATTTGCTCGTTGACTATGTGAAGTTCTATATCCGCCCCGTCGGATTTCACTTCAGACGCATCGGCCAGAGACCTCAGCTCAGCATCCTCATCATAATTGATCATCGCTACCGCAGGGGTCATTATCCGCCGGAAGATGGTATTTATAAAATCAAGAATGCCTTTACGCGAGCGGAAGTTCTCATTGAGTTCGAGTTTTGCTCCTGTAGTCGAATCAAGTCTGTCGATAAAAATTGTCGGCTCAGCCTGACGCCAGGCATAAATACTCTGTTTAATATCGCCGACCACGAACATGTTGGCGTTTTTCGACAAACTGTCGATAATCTTTTGCTGAACGGCATTGATATCCTGATATTCGTCAACAAAAATGTGTTCGTACTGATTGGACAATTGCGCCGCCATTTTTTCGTCAGCCAAAAGTTTGAGCATTTTGTGTTCGAGGTCCGCGAAATCCAGGCAGTTAAGCGCAGCCTTGGTTCTGCTGTACTGGGCATCAAAACGCTTTAGAAGTTCAATCAGAATCTTTGTCTGTAAATCCACGCCGGATGTAACAAGCTCGGCATAGCGAGGATTGATCAGAGCCAGCTCAGCTAAAGTCTCGAATTGCTTAATCGCCGTTTTGGCGGGATTTTGTATCAGTTCCTTCGCTTTCTCGTCAAATCCCTTTGGCCTG
>CAZOPG010000371.1:0-2298 GCA_964581585.1 uncultured Planctomycetaceae bacterium
TGTATAATCGGGCTCTATGACGAATCCCAAGGAAAAACTGACGCCGGCGATGAAGCAGTTTCATCACTTCAAGGAAAAATATCCGGACTGCATACTCTTTTTCCGCATGGGCGATTTCTATGAAACGTTTTACAAAGATGCGCAAATCTGTTCGCAGGTTTGCGGATTAACGCTGACCTCGCGAAGCAAAGGCGAAAATCCCATCCCCCTGGCCGGAATGCCCTTCCACGCTGTTGATGCCTACCTGAAAAAGATGGTTCAGGCTGGATACAAAGTCGCAATCTGCGAACAAGTCGAAGACCCGAAGCTGGCCATCGGCGTTGTCAAACGCGACGTTGTGCGAATCATTACCCCTGGCACACTGACCGATGACATTCTGCTGGAGGACAAGAGTGACAATTTCCTCTGCGCCATCAGCCTCGGAGCCAAAAACTGTGCGCTGAGTTGGGTAGATATATCAACCGGCCATTTCTTCGGGCGAACTGTGCCCTTGGTAAATATACTGGACGAAATTATCCGATTGAGCCCGGCCGAGTGCCTCCTGCCGGAAACAAGAGGTGAGCTGTTCGATGCTGAGATCAAGAAACTGGCAAATGATATCAGCCTGCAAAGCGGCTCGACTGTTACCTATCGACCGAGCTGGTACTTTGAGCCTTTCGAGGCGAAGAAAAAACTGCTAAAACATTTTGGCACAAAAACGCTCGAAGGGTTCGGCATCTCAGAGGCTGATGAAATAATTCCATCAGCCGGGGCGATTCTCGAATATCTCGGCGAGACACAAAAAACCGCCCTGGGACATATCGGCAGTATCAAAAAAATTGAGCACAAGCGTTTCCTGCAAATAGACCAGACCACGCTGCGAAGCCTGGAAATACTGCGAACAATTCGCGGCGAAACCACAAAGGGTTCATTGATAGAAAATATCGACGCCACGCTCACAGCAATGGGCGGCAGGATGATTCGCAACTGGCTGTGTATGCCTCTGTGCAACTTAAGTTCAATCCAGCTTCGTCAAGATACAATCGAAGAGTTCATCCAGAACAGCCAGAAGCTGAACGAAGTTCGGGCACTTTTGAAAAACAGCTCGGATATCGAAAGAATTGCGGCACGGATAAGTACGTTTCGAGCGGGTCCACGTGATCTGGTTGCCCTGGCCGAAAGTCTGGGCAAAGTAGGCCCATTGAAAGAATTGCTCGGCAGCTTCATGGCGGATGTGCTGATAAAGCTGACGGCCGGTTGTGATACAATGGATGAACTGGTCGATTTATTGGCCGCTGCTATTGAGCCTGACGGCCCTACACATCTGCGGGATGGCGGCGTTATCCGTGCTGGCTTTAACAGTGAACTTGACGATTTGCGAAAAATATCCAGCCACGGAAGGGCCTGGCTTGCGGAATATCAGCAGAAGGAAATTCAGCGAACTGGAATTGCGAATTTGAAAATAGGTTTCAATAAGGTTTTCGGTTACTATCTCGAAATCAATCACTCTGCCTCTGACAAGGCCCCACCAGAATATATCCGCAAACAGACAATCAAAAATGCTGAACGATATATCACCAATGAGTTGAAACAGTATGAAGAAAAAGCACTGACGGCAAGGGATAAAAGTCTTGAACTTGAACAGAAACTCTTTGAGGAAGTACGTACCGAATGCTTGAAGTACATCAGACGAATTCAGTCTCTGGCTGAGACGATTGCAATTTGTGATTGTTTAAGTTCGCTTGCATATCTGGCAATACGAAGACATTTTATTCGCCCAAAAATGACTGACACAGGGGAGCTTATCATTAACGAGGGAAAACATCCCGTCCTGGCCGAAATGCTAGGAGCCGAATTCGTGTCCAACGACGTCGAACTCGGCAACGGCAACGGCGATGTCATGATTATTACGGGCCCGAATATGAGCGGCAAAAGCACCTATATCAGGCAAACTGCCTTGCTTGTTTTACTGGCCCAGACCGGCAGTTTCATTCCCGCAAAGGATGCGACAATCAGCGTAGTTGACAGAATTTTCACACGTGTCGGCGCTTCCGACGAATTGACACGCGGCCAATCGACCTTCATGGTCGAAATGACAGAAACCGCTAATATCATCAACAACGCAACGGAAAAATCGCTCGTCATTCTCGACGAAGTAGGCAGAGGCACCAGTACCTATGACGGGCTGTCGCTGGCATGGGCGATAACCGAGTACATCGCAAACAATATAAAATGCAGAACATTATTCGCTACCCACTATCATGAACCTTGAATTTTAATTTGAAGCGCAACGCTTCGCTGTTTTTATCAGCCCGCTTT
>CAZOPG010000372.1:0-2298 GCA_964581585.1 uncultured Planctomycetaceae bacterium
TTCAGCAGCCGAAGTATTTCCACTTTCAAGGACTGCTATAAATGCATTTGCATTTAATAGTAGTTGTTCGGCAGCATCTGTCCCCTGCTCCATTTCGAGGATTAGATTTGTAGCGGCAGGGATATTTACCGAAACTGGTTTGGATTCAAGCAAAGTAGCTTTTTTGCTAAGGTCGATGATGTGCTGATTTTGAAAAACAGGTGGCGTTACAACCTCCCACAGGTCTTCAACAGCCTGGTACTCTTTCCGGGCGTTGTAATACTCGTACTCCACCAAAATCTTGAGCTCGTCAAAGTCAACGCTGTTACCGGCCAGCCTGATGGTGGTTTTCCCGTCGCGCACCTGGCCGTTCCCTGCAATTTGGTTGCCGTCCCAAAACCGGAAATGCAACAAGGAAACCGGTTTATTGTTATAGGTCACATCAAAGCTAAGCCTGCGTTCGCCCGGACTTTTCATCTGGTCGGCGGTGAGTGTAAATGTTACATCCCACAATATCTTGTTAATTGCACGCGGAATTTCAAGGCTAATCTCGGTGTTGTTAACGATGATTCGCTCTTCAGGAATGGATTTGATTAGCAGGTTGGCAAAATAGAAATTCTTAAGGGCAAAGGCCAAGCTGCCTCGTTCAAGATTTTCCTTTCCATTCATATACATTTCAAAAGCCATCTCAGCCCGTTCGCCATAAAGTTTCTTTACCCTTGCTTTTGACATATAGCATAAAATTTCGGTCTTTCCTTCGGGTGTAATGCTGCGTAATTGTTCTACATTTTTAAGGGTGGCGGTGGCATAAGTTTTAATCACCGAAGAGGCAAACTCTTTGTATTGCATATTGGTTTCGGTGCCGATGAGTTGGAACTGGCTGGCAATGGTAACCGAAATCATTTCGCTCAACTCGCGTACGGCTTCTTCGCGGGCACGGTTTTCATCGGTATGAACCCCTTTACCATAGTAATAATCATGCGATTGGGTGATTTGTTGTTTGCTTAGGTTTTGAGCAAATAGATTAAAACCAATTAGCAATAATAATAGGGGCAGGATAATTCGCATTTCTGATTTTGATTTTGATAATCAAAAACAAAAATAGGTGTTTTCTTTTTAGCTTTGGATCAGTTATGATAAAATAATATTAGCTCCGAATAGGTGATTCAACCAAATATTTGCTGTATTATGTTAGTCCGCTTAATCAAAGAGGCAAAACGTTAGGTTTTTTTGGGCTGTATTAACTTTGTAAATTATTTTGGAGTAGTGTAGGTTGTATTATAAAATATGATAATGTGCACCAAAGGAATTTTCAATTTTCTGAAAGGAATTTAATAATAACAAATATCTGAAATGATGAATTATTTAAAACAGTATTTAAAAAAGGAAAAGTCATTGGCTCTTCTCACAGCATTTGCAATTTTAGTTTTATTTATCTGGCTTATTCTTCTACAATGGGAAGAAAAAATTTGGTTTGGAAGTGAACTTGGGGGCATTTTAACGAATCTTGCTTCAGGAATTGTTGTAAGTTATATTTTCTATTTCATTGTGGTTTTTATCCCGAAAGAAAAGTCAAAATTAGATTTAGCTGAATACATAACAATGAAATCAACTTATTTATGCATAGAAGCTATTAGACTAAAAAATACACTAATACGGAGTTCAAAACAAAAGAACTTACGATTTCCTTTGAGTGAGGAAGAGTTTAATCGGATCTTTGACAACCGTCACCCTGTTGAGTCATTTTCCTTTTGCGCCATGTTAAATCGAAAACTAAACTGGTATGAATATCTTAAATCTAACTTAGTAGTAACCACTTTGCAATATATAGATGATATTTTTGAATTATTGCCACATTTGGATTCAGAGCTTATCAAAATACTAAATTCTATCAAGGAATCAAATCTATTTGTAGCTGCGAAAAGAGAAATTTTACCACTTGACCAAAGCAGAAATAATGCAAGAAATGGAGAAATACCCAAAAGACTCAGTGAATATTTTAACTTGATTTGGGAATTAAATGGATACTTGGATAGAAATTACAGTTATATGACCAAATATCAAGAGATGAGAAAAAAGGAAATGTGCATTCACAATTTCTGATTATTCTTCTTTATTAATATATCTCCAATTTTTTACATCAATGATTAAAATGTATTGCAAAAGTCAATTAGTGATGTTTTTGCTTGAACGTGAAAATTGCCTGAATGAGTAATTTGAATACTTGAATGTTTTTATTTTGATTTGAAAATAATTTAAACATTCCCAATTAAACTATCCTTTCTATTAAAGAAACACTTTACAAAGTAAAACACATAA
>CAZOPG010000373.1:0-2294 GCA_964581585.1 uncultured Planctomycetaceae bacterium
ACTTCTGAAGGGCGGTTGGCATCGACAGGTATAACTCCGTTAATCTCGTTGGAGCCCCACCGTAAAACAGTATTGCTCCCGGTCCAGCTATAGCCATATGCTTCACTGTTATAATAAAGCGTATCTCCTCTGCCTTTACCGAAACCACCCATAGCCGTAGAATCGCTTCTTCTTTCACGGCTGTTGTCATTCAAAGCCACAATATTTGTCAAATTTGCCGGTGTACTTTCCAGCGTAGTAATCCGGCTAACTCGCAAATCGGTGATTCCGATATATGCGATTTGCGCAACCAAATAATTGGTTTGCCCAACCCTTACAGTTGTGCCGACATCGCCGGTTACATGTTTTGCGGTAATAACATAATTAGGGTTTATAACAACACACGAGCTGTTTCCCCACTTTCCGACAACATCGCCCGGTGGTATATCTGTGATATTAGGGTCACCAAGATGTGTAACAATTGCGAAGCAGACCTGGGCTGTTAGCAGCACGGCCAAGAGGCACAACATCGCCAAGTTTATCTTCGCAGAAACTTTTCTCATCAAACCTCTTCCGTGACTCTCTAAAAACCACACCCCACTTCTATAATTGTACGATAAATATGCCAATAAATCAAGCGTGAATACTGACTGATCAGGGCAACCGCATCTAAATTTTTGTGATTCAAGACATCGTTAGTAGTCCGATAAATCCTGTATGAATTGTTATGTTATTGCTATACAGGAGCTTACGGATGAGTACAAGATTATTATGGTTGCATTGCGGACAGTATAAACCTTAAGTTGGCTGGTAGTGATGCCTTTAAATGACCTGTTTTGCGTGAAAACTAATGTTTTTTTAAGAGACTGAATTTAGGTTTTCGTTTTTGGGGTTCGGTTAAATTGATTTGAAAAAAATTGTACAGTAAATTGTACAGTAAAAACTGGTAAACATGTCAAACATGTGTATAATGTTCAACGTAAATGAGATGATGTAAAATTTGTTAATGCTGTAAGTTATGTCATTTTCAGTATGTTAGGTATTTTGAGAAAAAGAGGCTTTTGATTTCTCATAACCCGGAGGTCGTAGGTTCGAATCCTGCCCCCGCTATTGGTACCTGAAGATACAAGTGGTGTATCTTCAGGTTTTTTATGTGCTTACGTAAATTACTCAAAGGCTCATAACTGGTGAATTTTACCCGTTATGAACCCCGTCGGGTAGTTCCCATGACCAAGGGTATCTCTCTCCTAAAATTCCTATAGAACCCATGCTCAACGGTTATTCAGGGAGTTTATATAAATCCTTGGAATTAAACAGCTACGAATTTTTGATGAGGACAATTATCTTTATGATGCGGCTCAGGTTTTCCGTCCAGCAGGCAGCGGGGTGGTCATAGTATTGAACATCCGATTGTCATTGTAGGGGCAATCGGATATTGAATCCGGATGACATAAAAGGATCGCCTCACATAACTAATTGTAAAACAGAATGTTATGCTAAAAGTGCCTTTGGTGCTTTCTCTCATGTCTCCATTTACGCACTATTTTGCTCCAACCTAAACCTTTTTTCAGCTTGATTCGCACCCCTATGTTTACGATAGAATAGATATTATGAAAAAGGTTTGGGTTTACAAGCGAAAAAATATCAACGGTTGGTGGGTCGGCTGGTACGAAAGCGGTAATCGCAAAGCAAAGGCTCTGCCCAGCAAGGAACTCGCTAAACATTTTAAGCATCTAAAATACACACAGTTGAACTCCGATGTATTTACCGGAATAGTAGTCGCCGATTGGCAGCAGATGTGCAATGAATACCGGGAAGCCAAAAAGGTTCAGGGCGTCACTGAAGGCACGCTCTATGAAATAGCACTGTCACTGCGAAATTTTGAGCGTCTTATAGGAAAATGCAGTTCAAAACAAATTACTCAAAATGCCATCGACAAGTTCATATTGCAAAGAGGACCTGAGGTGAGTCGTCCAACGCTCAATAAGGACATCAGAAACCTAAAGACCTTTATCAACTGGTGCAAGAAGAAGCGATACATCAATAATCAAATCGAACTCAGAGAGCTAAAAGAAGAGGAAAAGCCCGTAAGATCGTTAAATGGTACTGAGATTAAGAAATTGCTAAAAGCAACAGAACCATATTCCTCAATGAAAATACGTGTCTTGCTGGCATTGGCAACTGGTCTGCGTCGCGGGGACATCGACTCGTTAAAAATATGTGATATTGATTTTGAGAAAAACTCTATCTCAACAAAAAGTTGGTGAATAGCATTTAAAATAGAGCCACTTGAGCATCGAAATTTGAGCCACCCA
>CAZOPG010000374.1:0-2283 GCA_964581585.1 uncultured Planctomycetaceae bacterium
CATTTATCAATGCTTGTTCTGTTCTGGCTTTTAAACTTCTTAATATTGCCTTGATCTTGCTCCACATCTTTTCTATCGGATTCATCGATAAATACGAGTCTTTCAAGGTTCATTGAACTCTGAGCTTGTTGCCAAAACCAATGTTTAAGCCTTACATCTTCTCTGTCCTGCTCGCTGGCAATGACATAAAACAGCTATTTCAGATTTCCCACCAGTTGGCGGAAAATCTGGCCTCGATGCTGAAAATTATCGAACATATCATAACTTGCACAAGCAGGGGACAGAAGCACAATATCGCCGGGCCGGGCGATCTGCTCAGCTAATTCGACTGCCTCGGCCAGTGACGAGGTGAACTGGCAATTTGTCCGCGAGCCGTCAATAGAGGCAGCGATTTTTTTCGCGGTAGCCCCCAGCAGCAACACTGCTTTGCATTTTTCAGTTATTGCACCGCCAAGCTCGGCAAAGTCTATGCCCTTATCATATCCGCCCGCGATGAGAATTACAGGCTCGGCAAATGCTCCCAGAGCAGCTATCGTACTTTCGGGTGTGGTTGAAATAGAATCGTTATACCAGCAGATCGCGTTGACTTCGGCGACGAGTTCCAAACGATGCGGCAGAGATTGGAACGTGCCAATCGCCTTTTTGAGCTTGTCTTCTGGCAAACCGAAATGTTTTGCGACGCTAATTGCAGCGGCCAGATTGGCGAGATTAAACCTGCCGGGCAGACCGAAAGCTTCAGCCAGCGACTCCGGCACATCGCCAGCGGCAAACTTTATACAGCTTCGACTATCAGAATATTTGTCATGCCATTTTGATGCAATGGTATCTTCGGCATTGAAAATCGAAATCCCATCGGTTTTTTGAAACCTGAAAATATTTTCTTTAGCATCGCAGTAATTTTCAAAGGAGCCATGCCTGTCAAGATGGTTGGGGGTCAGGTTAGTAATAACCGCAATATCAGGGGATTTTTTAATTTGTACTAATTGTTCCAGTTGAAAACTGGAAAGCTCAAGAACTATAAGGTCATCTTTTGTTATTTCATCCAGAATTTCAAGCAATGGCCGATTGCCTATATTGCCGCTGAGCCAGACTTTTTTTTGGCCTGCTTTTAGAAGATGAGCGGTTAAAGCAGTAGTTGTGCTTTTGCCGTTTGAGCCGGTGATGCCTATGATCGGGGCCGGGCAAAGCTGAAAGAAAATTTCGATCTGTGAGGTGATAAGTTTTTTGTTATCGCGAGCGATTTGCAGAAATTTACTACTCGGCGGCACAGCAGGATTGACAATAATAATATCGGATTCGGCAAAATCTTCTTCTTTGTGCCCACCCAAATGCAATTCGATATTGCCGATCCCTTCAAGAAGTCGTACAGACCCAGCCAGTTTTTTTTCGTCAGCCAGATCGGTTACAATTACTTTGTCCGCCAATCGCGCAACAAACCTCGCACAATCCACCCCACCCCCGAATCGGCCCAAACCCATTATTAAAAATTTTTTACCGTCAAACAATTTTCTACTCATCTTTCAGGTCATCCACTAATCTTTTTCCCATGCTAATCACATTATCTACGGAAAAACCCATTTTTCCATAGAACTCAATTACACCCTTATTCGATGACCGAATTTGGATATTGATTTTCGGACAACCAAGCTTACGCAACTTGGCTTCCACTTCTTCGACCATCTGTTGGCCAAGGCCCTTTTGCTGTATTTCTGGTAACACCGCCAGATAATTGATCCATCCACGATGCCCTTCATAGCCGCCCATTACCGCTGCTATTATTTTGCTATCGACTAAACCGACCAGAAATAACTCCGGATTCACTTTTAGTTTCCGCTCAATATCCAATTTAGGATCATTCCATGGAACAACCAGATTAGAATTTTGCCATAATTCAATGACATCCTTTTCATCTTCATCCTGGTATGTCCTTATATGTAACTTTTCTCGTTCCATATTAATTTTCTATCCATCTATTTCATATTTTTCTACAAACGAGTTCGCCTTTTCCTATTGGTATGATCAAGGCATCTACTCTTTCGTCGTTTAATGCTTTGTCGAGCATTGGTTTTAGTGTTTCGGCGTGATTTATCGCATTGTCTGCTACCAAAATTCCGCCAGTTACCATATTAGGGATAATCAGATCATAACAATCGCCATAAATTTCTTTTTCCGCATCAAGGAAGCAGAAAGAAATATTGTTATAGTTTTGCAAATGTTCGCGAGCATCAGCTCTCACAAGTTTTACAACATCCTCCACAGCAGCTACCCTGAAAGTCTCTTCCC
>CAZOPG010000375.1:0-2256 GCA_964581585.1 uncultured Planctomycetaceae bacterium
CGGCATAATTGAGAACTACAACACCCTCAAGACCTGGCTGCAGGAGCAGGGCTACACGTTTGCCAGCCAAACCGACTCCGAGGTGATCGCCAACTTGATAGGTTATTTTTATGCCAACGGCGGCAAAAAGGACGGCACCAAATGCCCGAAAGATCAGAACAGGTTCGAATGGGCTGTCCAGCATGCGCTTAACGAGCTTGTCGGAACCTATGGACTGGCAATTATGTGCGCGGACTTTCCCGACACTCTAATCGGGGCCAAAAAGGGAAGTCCCCTGATCCTGGGCCTGGGCGATAACGAATATGTAATTGCCTCAGACGCCTCAGCAATTGTTGAGCACACAACTCAGGCCATCTATCTGGCCGACAACGAAATGGTAACGATTACATCCGAAGGTTTCAGTACCAAGACAATTGACAATGTTGAGGTTCGCAAGGATCTTAAAGAAATAGAATTTTCGCTCGAAGCAATTGAGTTGGACGGTTTCGCGCACTACATGCTCAAGGAAATCGCCGAACAGCCGGCAGCATTGAATACCTGCCTGGGGGGCAGGCTTGACCTCAGAAACTCCAAAGTTATTCTTGGCGGAATTGAATCCAGCTGGCGAGAGCTGACGCGGGTCAGGCGTATCATTTTGACCGCGTGCGGAACTGCATGGCATTCCGGGCTGGTAGGAGAATTTCTTTTTGAACAGTTTGCCAGAGTATCGACAGAGACCGAATACGCCAGCGAATTTCGCTATCGCAATCCTATAATAGAAGAAGGCACCGCTGTAATAGCAATAAGTCAATCAGGAGAGACAGCCGATACCCTCGCGGCAATCGCCCAGGCAAAGGAAAGGGGGGCGATGGTATTAGGCGTGGTCAACGTTGTCGGCTCAACAATTGCTCGCAGCACTGACGCGGGTATATATTTACGGGTCGGCCCGGAAATCGGAGTTGCAAGTACCAAGGCCTTTACTGCTCAGGTTGCCGTCCTGGCAATGCTGGCGATCGAACTCGGCAGAAGAAGGCACCTAAGCTGTGGTGATGCTGAGTACTATATTAAAGAGCTTTCGCTTGTGCCTGAAAAGATAAAACAGATCCTCGGCCAGTCCGAGCATATCAAGAGCATTGCCGAGGCGAATATCGATAAGGATAATTGGCTCTTCCTCGGTCGCGGGTTTAACTATCCCGTCGCGCTTGAAGGTGCGCTGAAGCTCAAGGAGATAAGCTACATTCACGCCGAGGGCCTTCCAGCCGCGGAGATGAAGCACGGCCCGATTGCCCTGATCACCGACAACATGCCGGCAGTTTTCATCGCCACTCGCTGCTCACAATACGAAAAAATTATTGGCAACATCGAGGAAGTCCGTGCTCGCGGCGGCAGAACTATCGTCGTAGCCACCGAAGGCGACGAGAACATAAAGCAATACGCCGACCATCTAATAACAGTCCCAGACGTCCCCGAACCCCTACAGCCGATGGTTACAGTCGTCCCACTCCAATTATTAGCTTACCACGCCGCCGTACTACGAGGCCTGGACGTAGACAAACCCAGAAACCTCGCAAAAAGCGTTACCGTGGAATAGCTTTTTTTATTTTCTTAGCCACAGATTATTGTGCTTATCGAGGAACACAAGAAGGATGTGTGGGATTTGTGGCACAGTTTACCAGCCAGTTTTCGGAAATTGCCGCAAAATCTGCCAGGTCCACTTTACAGTCATCATTCAAATCGCCAATCAGATCAAAATCGCAGACAAACCGTAGAGCGAAACTGTTACTACCGCCTGCAGCAATAACTATAAAATCATTACCTTCTGGTGGCGTTGCTTGCCCGTAGTCATTATATCCCCAGCCAATGATCCTGCCGTCAGCTTTAATCGCAAGACTGTGAAACCCACCACCAGCGGCTATTTTTACTATATCAACCAACGGTTCATTGGGCAGCTTCTGTGCGCCCCAGCCAATAATGCTATGTCCGGCAGCATAATGTGATAATAATAGAAAAATTATCATTACCACAAGGAAAAAAATCTCATAACACTAATAGAAAAACCGGAACCCCTATAACTTTTATTAGCCATAAAAAACCTTACAGTGTATCCACTGTTTTTATAGAATATGTAATCTAAGAACAGTTACCACTTTCTGGACATAAGTATACACTATTACCCTGTTGCTTGTCAACTCTAATCCACGAAGATGACCCCAAAATCTACTATTCTATCCAGACAAATAGCTATTTTCTTGATGCCGGCGAAAGTCTGGTGGTCGG
>CAZOPG010000376.1:0-2253 GCA_964581585.1 uncultured Planctomycetaceae bacterium
AATAAAAATCCAAAGAATCCATAGCGTTTCAATATCCAACAGGCAAAGCCGCTATGCCAATTGTGTTTAATAATTGCACTAGGTCAACAATTTTATTTGGCACCCCTTATCTTTGCGGCACATACTTTGTATTCTGGAATCTTCGCAATTGGATCGAGCGCATCAATTGTCAGTTTGTTGGCTGGGGCCTCACAGAAATGGAACGGCATGAACAGCCAGCCAGCGTCAATATCGTCCGTCACATTCGCAGTGGTCGTAACCTTGCCACGGCGGGTAGCGACTTCAACCTTGTCGCCATTAGAGATTTGGAGCCTATCAGCATCGCAGGAATTTATCTCCACATAGCCGGTTGGCGAGATTTGATTGATCACTCTCGACTTTCTGGTCATCGTGCCGGTGTGAAATTGATATAATTGCCTGCCGGTGGAGAGTACAAATGGATATTCATCGCTGGTACTTTCAGCAGGTGCCTTGAACTCGACAGCATGGAATTTGCCCTTTCCACGGGTAAATTTTCCCTTGTGCAGGTAAGTTGTTCCGCCGTGGTTCCTATCCGGGCAAGGCCACTGCAGACCAACAGATTCAATCCTATCATACGCTATTCCGCCATAGATCGGCGAGACAGACGCTATCTCGTCGATAATTTCGCTGGCACTTTCATATGCCATCGGATAGTCCATTTTATTTGCTATTTCGCAGGTTATTTTCCAGTCTTCGCGTGCATTACCTGGCGGGACAACCGCCTTTCGGACTCGCTGGACGCGCCGCTCGGTATTGGTAAAGGTCCCGTCCTTTTCAGCAAAACAAGTCGAAGGCAAAACAACATCAGCATACTCGGCCGTCTCACTGAGAAAGATATCCTGAACAATAAGAAAATCCACCTGCTCCAAGGCCTTTCGCGTTCTATTAAGATTCGGATCGGAAAGTGCCGGGTTCTCACCCATTATATACAACGCTTTTATCTTATCCTGTTCTATGGCGTGCATAATTTCAACAACAGTAAGACCTTTGTTCGGCGAAAGTTCCCTGCCCCAGGCCGTTTCAAACTTTGCTCTGATTGCCATATCTTCTACCGATTGATATCCAGGATACACATTCGGCAAAGCGCCCAGGTCGCAGGCTCCCTGAACATTATTCTGCCCGCGCAACGGATTAACGCCGGCCGATTCCTTACCGATATTGCCTGTCAGCATCGCTAGATTGGCTAATGAAAGCACATTGTCGGTACCGGTCGTGTGTTGCGTAATACCCATGCTGTAAATGATGGTTGCCGTTGAAGCCTTGGCATACATTATCGCCGCCTGACGAATTTTCTCTGCCGGGATTGTCGTAATTACTGAGGCCTTTTCCGGCGTAAAATCCTTCACCGCCTCGGCTATTTTGTCAAAGTCCTCCGTTCGCTCACAGATGAAGTTGCTGTCCAGCAGATTTCCACTTATTATTACGTTCATCATCGCATTTATAAGCGCAACATCGGTGCCAGGCTTTTGTGCGATGTGCAGTTTGGAAAAGCGAACAAGGTCAATCGTCCGCGGGTCGGCTACTATCAGCTCAGCTCCGTTTTTTTCTACCGCTTCCTTTATATGCAGCCCGATTACCGGATGGGCCTCGGTAGTGTTGGAGCCTATCACAAATATACATTTGGCGCGTGAAATTTCCTCAATGGAATTGGTCATTGCGCCACTGCCGAATGCCCGTGCCAGCCCGGCAACGGTCGATGCATGACAGAGCCGAGCACAGTGGTCAACGTTATTGGTGCCGATTGCCGCACGGATAAACTTCTGGAATATATAATTATCTTCGTTGGTGCACTTGGCAGATGAAAGACCGGCAATGCTGTCGGGGCCGTTTGCCGATTTTATTTTGGTTAAATTCTCCACAATAAAATTTATAGCTTCGTCCCATGTTACCTGCTCGAATTTGCCTTTTTGTTTTATGAGTGGCGTTGTAAGTCTCTTGTCGCTCGCGACAAAATCCATAGCAAATCGACCCTTGACGCACAAATTTCCATTGTTTGGAACACAACCTACAGGGCTGGTAACACGAACAATTTCGTTTGTTTTTTGATTTAAGTTAAGATCGATCTGGCAACCCACGCCGCAATACGGGCAGGTGGTTCTCGTGCGTGCAAAGTCCTTGCACTGTCCCTTCCCTTTCGCGGCCCGTTCGTACAAAGCGCCGGTCGGACAGGTGGAGATGCATTGGCCGCACAGTTCACACGTTGACTCATTCAAGGGCATATCAAAAGCGGTA
>CAZOPG010000377.1:0-2236 GCA_964581585.1 uncultured Planctomycetaceae bacterium
CTGGCGGAGCGTTCAGGGCTGTGGTTAAATCAGTATATAGGTATGGCAGGTTGAATTCTGTGCAGATTGATTTGAATTTTTTCAAGGTCTGTTCACTAAGTTTGTTTTGTAAATCCTCGTTGGCTTTGCAAAAGAAGATTCTGCATGCGGCGAATCGATGTGGATGGATCGTGCATTTGTTATCAGATTGATATGGGCAGCGAGAAGTGAGCATTGGTTTTATCTCAAGGTTTTGGCTCAGATAGATCACTTCAGGAGATGAGACAAACAGCCGATGGCCGAAAGATTCAAAATCACAGCAATCGCCGCAGGCTGAGCAATCGGCGGAATATTCTTTTATTTGTTCATTGAGCCTGAAGTAGATGGCTGCGACTTCATTTGCTATTTTGTTCGCTGTCTTTGTCATCCCACCAGCATTTTTGCTTTTTGATCTTTTCAATTTCTTCGAATGTGTAGAATTTGCCGCGGTTAATTCCGGGGCATTTCATAGCGGCGAAGTTCCAATCAGCTGGTTCTCTTAAGTTACTTAACCAGAAGGGCCATGTTCGACATTGATTAGGCCGAACATTATATACCTTGCAGCCGCCGTCGGTAAGGAATATACAATCTTTTGTTTGCGGATGTTCTATGATTGAAGTTCGGAGTCCAAATCGATTCAAATATTTCTGTCGCAGTTGCTCAACGGTCAAATTGAGATGCTTTGCCAGTAATTCAATTTCCGGCTTTGTTATCCAAATATAACCCTCATCCGGCCCGGAACAACAACGCCCGCATTGACTGCATTCAAAATGCAGCCCTCCGATATACCAGGGACTTTTATTCTTATTATTTTCAGCCACAGCGTGTCACCATTTTAACACCGCACCGGTATCGGCGCTTGTTGCCATTGAGGCGTATTTGGCCAGATAGCCCTTTGTGATTTTTGGGGCAGGGGCCTTAAAGCTCTTTTTACGTTCAGCAAGTTCAGCCTCTGTCAGCTTTACATCAATTTTGTTGTTTGGAATATCTATTTCGATGATATCACCTTCTTTGATGAGTCCGATGGGGCCGCCAACGGCAGCTTCTGGGCTGATGTGGCCGATACATGCTCCGCGTGTTCCGCCGCTGAATCTTCCGTCGGTAATCAAAGCGACCGATTCACCCAGGCCAGCACCCATGATGTAGCTTGTCGGGCTGAGCATTTCCTGCATTCCAGGGCCGCCTTTCGGTCCTTCATAGCGAATCACAACGACGTTGCCAGTCTTGACCTTGCCAGCGAGAATTCCGTCGCAAGCATCTTCCTGACTATCAAAGATAATGGCAGGGCCGGAATGTATCATCATTGATTTAGCAACACCTGCGGCTTTGACGACAGAGCCATTGGGTGCAAGGTTGCCTTTCAGGATAGCCAGGCCGCCGGTTTTCGAATAGGGGTTGTCCAGAGTATGGATACAATCGGTGTTTTTGATTTTTGCCGAAGCGATGTTTTCGCTAATCGTTTTTGTTGTAACAGTAAGACAGTCGGCGTTGATCAGGCCAGGCGATTTGCTGATTTCTTTAAGTATCGCTCCTATCCCGCCGGCAGCATCAACGTCTTCGATGTGCCAACTGCTTGATGGCGAAACCTTGCAGATATTCGGGCATTTTGCAGAAATTTTATTTATTCTTTCCAAATCATATTCAATGCCAGCTTCGTTAGCTAACGCAAGGGTGTGAAGGACGGTGTTTGTTGAGCCGCCCATTGCCATGTCCAGCACGAAGGCATTATCAATAGATTTTTTTGTGATGATATTGAGCGGCTTGATGTCTTCCTTGATTAGTGTCAATATTTGTTTTCCTGCGGCTTTGTAGAGATTGTCCCTTTCAGGATTTGTTGCCAGAATAGTTCCATTACCTGGCAGTGCCAATCCGATTGCTTCGCAAAGACAATTCATCGAATTGGCAGTGAACATTCCCGAACAGCTTCCAGCCCCTGGACAGCTGCAGCACTCAAGCTCATGCAGTCTGTTTTCATCGATTTTGCCAGCCTTGAATTCCGCGACACCTTCAAAAATACTTATCAGGTCGGTAACTTTTCCATCGGAATCTTTCCCTGCAGCCATCGGTCCGCCGGAGATAAAAATCGTTGGAATATTCAACCTGACCGAAGCCATCAGCATTCCGGGGATAATCTTGTCGCAATTGGGTATACAGATAAGCCCATCGAAACAATGTGCTTTTACCATCGATTCAACAGAGTCGGCAATTATTTCACGCG
>CAZOPG010000378.1:0-2221 GCA_964581585.1 uncultured Planctomycetaceae bacterium
AGACACAAGGTGGAATGGGAATAGCAGCCGGCGGAAATATCAACCCTGAAGGCGTTTCAATGTTCGAGCCAATCGGCGGAAGCGCACCGAAATATACCGGCCAGGGTGTAATTAATCCTTTGGCGGCAATATGCGCAATGCAGATGATGCTTGAGACGCTCGGTGAAAGCAAAGCGGCAGCGAAAATCGAGGAATCCGTCAAGTACGCTACCAGCGAAAAACTCGAAAGCATGCAGGCCGGCAAGATGGGCTTTTCAACAAGCGGCGTTGGTGATCTTGTTGCCGACAAAGTGGCTGATTAGATTTGACAGGAGAAAATTATGGAATGTAAAAAAGAGCAGAACCTGAAATTTTGCACATGTTCGTATCCGGGCTGTGAAAATAAAGGTATTTGCTGTCAATGTATTCAACAGCACCTGGCATCGAAGCAATTGCCGGGCTGCTGTTTTCCTCCAGAAGTGGAAAAAACCTATGACCGCAGCTTTTCCGCTTTTGCAAAGGCCTGGAAGCTTTAGTAGCTACGGATTTTGACTTTGGGGCGAAAGCAGTGAAATACCGCTACGAACAGCAGCATATAAAAAAGTTATCTGAGCAATTTGCCCTGAAACCCCCTTTCCTGAGATATGCCCTTATCAACTTTGCCGTTGTTATATTCGCTGCCGGAATTATCGTCGGAATAGTCGTTCAGGAGGCTGTGCCAATCAGTATAATAGCCTGGCTGGCGATACTGGCGATTTGTGCGGTTTGCTGTATGGGGCTTGGGCTACTTAAAATATCTCGGAAATTGTATATCGCGGCTTGCCTTTCATTCCTCTGTTTTGTCTGTCTCGGTGCGGTAAGGCTAATAAGTTATCAGGAGCCTGCAAAAAACGATATTTGTAATTTTGCCAAGGAACCCGTGTTGGCATCAATTAGGGGGCAGGTAATAAGCGAACCCTATATTGTTGAAGACGGCAGCTGGTATTTTGTCAATTTCTCACGATCGCTGCCTTACACATCTTTTCTAATGAAGATTGAGCAGATAAAGACAACTATCGGCTGGGTCGAATCTGGTGGTATAGTGAAAATGTATATTGGGGAAAAAGCGGACGACATAAAAGCTGGTGATCATTTGCAGGCATATTGTTGGCTAAATAAATTTACAGACGCCGGTAATCCGGGCCAGTTCGATAAAGCAGAGTATATGAATCGGAAGAATATTTTCGTCTCCACTTCGGTCAAAAGCAGGGCTGGGATTGAAATATTGGGCAATGAACAGGCAGGGTTTTTTATGTCACTACGTAATAAGTTAAGAACCATGGCATCAGAGGCTCTGGTGGGAGATTTGCCGGATGAGAATGGGGCTGAGGGAATGTTGGCAGCGTTGCTATTGGGCAAACGAGGCCGAATCGACCGGGAAACAGCCGATGCTTTTATTAAAACGGGCTTGTATCACTTTGTAAGTTTGTCTGGATTGCACGTCGGGATATTTGTCGGGTTTGTGTGGTGGCTGTGTCGAAAAGCTGGATTGATGAAGCCGAGTCGAGCGGTTGTATGTCTTATCTGTCTTGGCATCTTTGTTATGGTAGTGCCGCCCCGGGCGCCGACTATGAGGGCGGCGGTGATATGTCTGTTTTACTGTATAGGCTTGATAATCTATCGCAAGCTTAACCCTTACAATGCTCTGGCACTGGCAGCGATAGTGATTTTGCTGGTCAGGCCGATGGAAATTTACAATGTTGGATTTCAACTGTCCTTTGCAACCGTGCTGGGGATTCTGCTTTTTACTAATAATATCAAAATATTTCTCTATGAAAAATTCCTTCATAGATTTAAGCCGGACGATAAACTTCCAAAACAACCACATTTTACCAATATAATGCTACGCCCTGCTGTAACAACTATAATTGAAATATTTGCAATTGGGCTGGCTGCGTGGTTAGGTGGAGCACCAATTCTGCTGTACAACTTTTATACGATTACGCCATTGGCATGCTTGTGGACGGTTATAGCTTTTCCGCTAGTGGGTACCATTTTAGTTTTGGGACTGTTAAATATTTTGCTGTCATTTTTGTTGCCGACGGCCTCGGTTCTTCTTGGGGTTGTCGTTACATGTCTGGCTGACGGGCTCATATGGATTGTAAAATTTATAGCTGGGCTGGGAATCAGCGGAATACTTATCGGTGCTGTTGGGCTGGTTTGTTCTCTGCTGCTATATGCTTTTAATATTTGCGCGTTTCGG
>CAZOPG010000379.1:0-2198 GCA_964581585.1 uncultured Planctomycetaceae bacterium
TTATATCAATCACACGTTATCAAATAATTTTCGGGAGAAAAAAATGAAAGAAGAATCCGCCAAACAGGATAAACTTTTGGAAGCAACCGATTACCTCGAAGCTGTCAGTGCCTTAAAGACTATGAAAAACCTGTTTTTCTTTATCATTCTTGTCTTTCTGCTGGCAACGCAGGTTTGTTTTTGGCTCACAAAGCTCAACTGTATTCAACTCGATTCAGAGCAGGGCCAATCCGCAACACAGTCGTATTGTCCGCTATCGGGTGTCGTTGGACTGGCAGCCGAAACTGATAAGGTAAAGGTTGAAGAATCTGAAAGCACCGAAAAAATTGTAAAAGCCGCAAAAGTTCTAACCGAGGACTCTGCCGCTGTCGCTATCGCTATCGACGCCAACACCCCGACCCAGACAGCAAAAACCAGACTACCCAGGCTAATACTCAAGTCCCGGCACGTTGCGATGTTCATCAGAGTTTGTAATTTCGTGCTTATAATTTCAGCTTTTGTTTATTCTCTTGCTCTGTTGATTGGGCTGAAGGTTTCACTGATAGGCCGGCTCGGCGGAATAAATCACATCACAAGAGCGGTATTTCTTTCTATTTTCGCCATAGCGCTTTTGTTCCCATGGCAGGTATTATTCAAAGGCGTAGCAGTAGGTACGATATATACTCCCGCCGAGTTGTTCGGCTGCCTGGCTAAATGTGCCGATGGATCCGTCGCGCAGAAAACCTGTCTATATCTTCGCTTCTGTGGTCTATGGACTCTGACAGCATTAGTATTCCTGTCCGCTCAGATTAGGACCGTTCGCTGGGCAAGAACAATGCTCCGCCGTCTTGGAATCATTGCGTAAGGGAAAATCAGAATGACCAAACAAACTGTCGGCTTTATAGACGCAGGTGCTGCTGGTAGCCATTCATTAAAAAATCTTGGCCCGAAGATAGTCACCAACGATTTCAACCCCGCCTCTATGGTCGATTTGCAGTTGAAGGATTTACACCTTGCCGTCGATCGAATATGCTTACCAGATAAATCAGCCCCTGCCCGGCGTAGCGCTGGCCCGTGGTAGAAGTAAGGACGGCACAAAAAGCCCTGGTAAACGTGATTCGCCAACTGGTATAAAACCATTAAAATCGAACACAAGAACATTTTTTCAGCCAGCTTATGCCCTGCCCCACTGATTTTGAAAAAACCGCCGAAACCTTATTTGAGCAGGTCTTCGAGTTTTTTCTGTAGGAATTCCTTGTGTTTTTCTTCTTCAACAGCAAGGGCCACAAATACATCTTTACATTGGTTTTTTGCTGTTCTTTCAGCCAGTTTCTTATAAAGCTTGAAAGCCATCTCTTCTTTGCCGATAGCAAAGTTAAGGAATTCCTGACTATCCATAAAAATCATTTTTTTATTGTTGTGAACGATATAATCAGAAACATCTATCGACAAATCAGAATAACCCTGTTTCATAAATTCTTGTTGCAATTTTTGTTTATGTTCGAGTTCTTCTTTGGCCAACTGCTCGCATAGCTCAGCTACGTGTGAATATACTTCTCTTTCTGCTATTGACTTGTAAAGCTCATAAGCGTGCTGCTCTCTGGCTATCGCAAATTCAATGATTTCTTCGACTGTTTCAAGTTTGAGCATACCGCTCTCCTCAAGAAAACCTTCTGCATTATTTAAGGCCGAGCGTTTCATCAAGAGCAAACATTATGTTCATATTCTGAACGGCCTGGCCGGAAGCGCCTTTTACCAGATTGTCAATTGCCGAGAAAATGACTATCTTGTTTTTAGAAACTGCAGGGAAAATATGACAGTAATTCATCCGTGCGACATCCTTTAGCATTGGCGCAGAACTGGTTATTTGAACGAACGGTTCAGAAACATAAAAATCGTTAAACAGCTTAGTAAGTTCAGCTTCACCGACGTTTGCACTCGGCTGACAATATACCGTCGAAAGTATCCCGCGATCGAACGAACCGACGTGCGGCTGGAAAAGAACGGTTACCTCCCCATCGATAAGCTCACCTGCAATTTGCTCCATTTCCGGCATATGGCGATGCGATGCGATGCCGTAAGCAAAGAGGTTTTCGTTCATATTCGGAAAATGAAAATTCTTCGATGGATTTTTGCCAGCACCGGACGAACCCGTAACAGAATTCACAATAATCGAATCGGTTTCTATCAGAGAATTTTTGAGCAATGGAGCCAACGCC
>CAZOPG010000380.1:0-2192 GCA_964581585.1 uncultured Planctomycetaceae bacterium
CTCGATGGAATTTAAACCGGGCCGCCTAAAAGCGAGTTTTTAGAGCGGACTCAACTTTAATTTATCCGGAACTTTTAATTGTCGCCGGAAGGTAAGGATAATTGTCGCTGATCAGAAGTGGAGAAATCTGTTCAAATAGACCTCTCGGCTTCGCTTGAGATGACAGACATTTCCATGTTCGGGATGATGACTTTTAGGCATTATAGGAGGTTGAAAGTTGAAATGCAAAGCGAAAAAATATCATTGCAAAGAGTCGGTTTAGATGCTCTAATAACAGTACTATGATTGATATAAAGAAAATACGAGAGAATCCGGACGATTTCAAAGCAGCTTGTAGGGAAAAAAACTTCAAGGCTGATATTGACAGACTGCTGATGGTTGATGCTGAGCTTAAAGATATCAAAGCAAAATTGCAGAATATCGCTACTGAAAAGAATGCTGTCGGAAAATCAATTCCAAACCTTGCCAATAACGACAAAAAGGATGCTCTCGCGAAACTTGCGCAACTCAAACAGCAGGAAGTTTTATTAAACGAACAGGCCAAAGAACTGCAGCCTGAATTGGACAGTTTGCTATTGCTTGTTCCTCAACCTGCCGATGCGGATGTTCCGGTTGGCAAAGATGATACGGAAAATGTTGAAATTCGTAAGTGGGGAAAGATTCGCCAATTTGATTTTGAGCCCAAGGATCACATCCAGTTAGGCACCGACCTTGATATTATCGATATCCCTCGCGGCGTAAAGCTGGCAGGTACGAGGAATTATTTTCTAAAAGGAGCGGGGGCAATGCTGCACTGGGCGGTTCTGCGTTTCGCGACTGATTTTATGGCCGGCAAGGGATATATGCCGATGTTACCTCCGATGCTTATGCGTAATGAGGCTATGGCAGGAACCGGATATTTCCCCGGCAGCGAAGAGCAGACATATCAGATGGAGCGGGACGAGCTGAACCTGGCAGGGACGGCAGAGGTTGCGTTGACGGCCTATTATATGAACGAACTTCTTCAGAAAGAGCAGCTACCCGTAAAATTTGCAGGCCTTAGCACCTGCTACCGGCGAGAAGCTGGGGCCGCTGGAAAAGATACCTATGGCCTGTACCGCATTCATCAGTTCGACAAGGTCGAGCAGGTAATCATCTGCGAAAACGACGACGAACAAAGCGCCAAATTCCACGACGAAATACAAGCCAATTCCGAAGGCGTAATGCAGGCGATGGGTATTCCCTATCGCGTTGTTAATGTCTGCAGCGGAGATCTCGGTCGTGGCCAGGCTAAGAAATTCGACATCGAAGCCTGGATGCCATCAAGAAACAGTTTCGGTGAAACGCACAGCGCCAGCAAATTCTACGATTTCCAGGCACGCCGCCTGAACATGCGATACAAGGACCCAGCAACAAAAAAGAACCTCTTCTGTCATACGCTGAACAATACTGTCATAGCTTCGCCAAGAGTTCTGATATCTATCCTTGAGCTTAACCAGAACAAAGACGGCTCCATCACAATCCCCGAAGTACTTAGACCCTACATGGGCGGCATTAAAAAAATCGTTAGGGTAAGCTAACTGTATTATCCCACAGCGATTCTCATTGCGATGTATAACCCCGCCGCAATAAGTGCCATGAAAACAACTATTGAACCAAAGAGAACAAGGCACTGGCTGGTAAAGTTCCACAGTCTTATTTCATTTAGCTTGGTAGCTTTGTAGGCGACAGCTATGACTGCAATTAATGGTAACGCCAGCAGCAGAGAAGCCGGGTTGGTACTAAGTTGCACAGGTTCCATAAAGCTTGCCAGTACATAAGTCAGTGTATAAATCATATCAATCCTGCTTTATTTTAGTTTTATCACAATAGGCCAGGTAAACCGCGTTCACGATGCAGAGAAGATTTAACAGGCCTGTAACCGCGGTGTATATCTGGCCGATTTCTCTCGGCCTGGCGAAACATGCTAACTGATTGTTCTGGGCAACCCGAGCCAGCAGAATTACCAACGGCGAATTGAGTATCTGTGCCCAATACCATAGCACATCATTAACGGGATCAAGCACCGCGATCGACGCGACGTAGATTCCCAGGGTAAACGCAAATGTGATGGAAACAAATATTATTATTGCATGCTTAACACGGCCGGTAAGTAAGTGTCCGGCACCGGGTACCCACCAGCCGAAAAGTGCGACTGAAAACAAAAACGGAAC
>CAZOPG010000381.1:0-2177 GCA_964581585.1 uncultured Planctomycetaceae bacterium
GTACGATACATATCAGCAACTGATAAAATCAAGAGAAGAATAAACCTCATTTAAGCCGTTGGTTATAACGGTTTTTTCCTTCTGAAATGTTTGCTGAAGATCTATGATGTCGGTCAGTTTACTGATATTCGATTTGTAATCGGCCAATTGTTTCTGCTTTATCTTTAAATTCACATTATTTCCCAGATAATAACCCAATACAACTATCGAAATAGCAACGGGGACCAAAAGAGTTATTACTCCGACAATTATATTTGCCGGCTTTGTTCTTATTGGAATTCCCTGTCCTTTTAATAAATCTATTGTATACATTAGTTTGTATCTTTTATTTTGTATTCAGTTTCAAATCGATCTCATAGCCAAGCCGGCAACAACTGCCATCGCAGGTCCGTTTTTTTTCAGAATATCCCGACAGTTAGAATTTTGATGACATCCGATTTTTTCGAATGGATTCCATAATACAACATCCGCGACCAGATGGCTGTTCAATGTTTCAATCAACCCTGATGCCATAGCAAAGCTACCACAGGTAAGCATTTTTTCAGCAGGTGCGGATTTTTCCTGCGTTTTGTAGTACCGCAGTGATTCTTTGATATCAACCACTAGTCTTTGACAGGCACTTTCAAGGTAGTTAGTGGTATCCTGGTTTTGCCGTGATGAGTCCTCAGGATCAAATAAATTTGCAGTAATAATCTCTGGAGCGATATTTCTTTCATTTGCTATCAACTGTATAATATCATTGCCACCAAAAGCTATATTACGAATAAACGGCAGATTGTTGTTGCCCCTGATTACGAGGGTTGTGTTTGAAGCGCCGATGTTCAAAATAGTTACCGGTTCCTGTGTCTGTGGTTTTTCACATTCACTAAAGCAATTCAACAGTGCCAATCCGTCCACATCCATCAAACAACAGTCCAGATTCGCAGCTTTGACGAGTTGCCTTTTTGTTTCTATTATTGGGTTGGTTGCGGCTACCAAAACGCCTTGAGCGTTTTTGGCATCGTCATAAATCAACTGATAGTCAACGGCGGCATTATTGACGTCGAATGGACAAACCTGTGCGGCCTCAAACTGAACAGCTCCAGGTATTTCATCCGATGGCAGTGAAGGGAAATTGAAACTGCGTGCCGCTACGGCTTGGCCTGAAACACTGCAAACAGCCAATTGTGTTTGAATTCCGCTGGTGTTGAGGCAATCCTGAATCGCATCAGTGATCGTTGTAGCATTATTGCTGTTATGACTGGGGATGTTGGTAATGCCGGCAGCAGTAGTGGTGTATCCATCGCCATTTTTAGACAATTGGACTACCTTGATAGCATCAGGGCCTATGTCCAGCCCGAATACATCTTTGCGTCTGAATTTGCGTAATTGTTCTAAACTCCACTGCATATCTTTTTGCCTGACTCTATAACTGTTTCAGAATGTACGAATATCCTTTTACGGGTAACTCTGTAGTATATCGACGTAAAAAAACAAGCGTTTTACTTAGAAAATGATACTTATGAACTTAAAATCCGACAATCCTAAGACTGCATGTCAGGTCCCATAAATGGTTGGGTCTTTGGCTGAATATGGGTGTTTTCAATATGTGAAATGTTTTACTTGCAGCAAAGGTTGGGAAATATGTGATATGATGACAATTATAAGAAAACGGTTGCTTGGTTATCGGGCCAAGAAATATTGGTTAGCGGTGTTATGTATCTATATTTTTTTTATGAGCGACTTGCCCAAAGGTATTTTATATCTTAGATTTTTTTTGTAGGGCGTGGTGTGCAGAGTGCATATTGCGATAACACCCGTAGAGAAATTTGGTAGTCTAAAATTAGATGGGGGTATCAAGATGAGATATTGTGGCTTACTTTTCGTGTTGATCGTATTGTTTTTTTCATTTGCAGCTAAGGCAGATATTATTGGAACTGTTGATATGCAGTATGTTGGCTATGGTGCCAATAGCTCGCTAACGCTATGGGGCGGCGGAAATTATGAGTTGGATACGCGCGGTGGGGTTCATATGTTTGAGAAAACCGGCAGTACAGGCCAGGGCGATCTTATTGACAACGGTCTGATCGCAGGTTTCTGTATGGATCTGGCAGAATGGCGATCCAATGACGAACTTACGTATAATGTTTTGAATCCATCTGATGGTCCCATATCGTATAGCTTCCTTGGTGGTGCTA
>CAZOPG010000382.1:0-2172 GCA_964581585.1 uncultured Planctomycetaceae bacterium
AATGGCGTTTATATGTTGAAGCAGCCAGAAATTATTTCGCCTTCTAAACAACAACTTGTATCTATCTTAGGACTTGCTGAATAATCCACTTTCGTCATTTTATTATTTCTGGCTGCGGTATTCTGATGCTAATCTTCCGCATCAAATGCAAGTTGCATACATATGTGATGCACTCTTGACCGGTAGCCAATAGCTTCTGCCATACGTGCAATAAAAAATATAGACTGTCTGAGAGTATCTTCGTAAGCTTCCGGCCAAGTACACCCTTGTAAAAAAAATTATAGCCATCGAATCGGCTCGTCAGGCGACTTTTACTAACCGATTATTAACGACGGCATCATCTTCAGTGTCCGAGACCTGCTTCTGCCAATTGCTCGGCAGCAACTCGTCGATTCTTTCAGCAGGATGTATACTCACCTTCCTGAACACATCATTGAAGTACGCAAACGGATCATGGCCATTCAATTTACAGCTGGCGACAAGGCTGTAAATGATCGCGGCTCTCCATGCTGGACGATAAGTGACCTGAAATATTGATCTTTTATATGGGTTGTTAAAAGTAAAGTTTTTTGCCCTCCGAAACTACAACAGCGATCCATATAGAAAAACCCATCCCCAGAAGCATTCTTTCCTATCAACATGCCTTATTCTGTAAGCCTTCACAGTTTTTTTTAAAAAAAGTTAACAAAATCCAAATAAAAGACTTACGCCAGCCATAATAGTTCTGTATACAATGGGGCATGGTAAACAAGGATGTAATCATAGAACGGTTAATGGAGCAGAACCAATTGCTCGTAACGCAAAATCTGCAATTGCATGCTGAAATTCAACAGCTTAAAGAAAAGATTGCCAGGCTCGAAAAGAATTCTTCAAACTCCTCAAAGCCGCCATCAAGTGATATCATAAATCCAAAGCCAGCTTCAAAAAATGGTCGCAAACGCAAGCGTAGCGGGCAACTCGGGCACAAAAAACATAGTCGACAGCCGTTTACTCCTGAGCAAATCGACAAAACAATCATCCATGAGCTAACAGTTGATGAGATCCATCGAAAAAAACTGACGCCTTTGGACGAAACTGAATCTGCTTTGCAACAGGTCGATTTGCCGGATAAACTCTACAATGTCATTGACCATAGAGTCAGACTTTATCAAAAGTCAAACGGCGAGATCATCAAAGCGACACTGCCTAAAGAGATTCGCAAAGAGGGTTTGTTTGCTTCGCCAATGACAGCGTTTGTAGGTTACCTTAAAGCTCGCTGCCACATGAGCTATTCAACCATCGCGGGAATGTTTGATGATGTTATGGAACTTAGCATCAGCCGGGGTTATCCTCTCAAGTGCTGCAATGCAAAGCTTTCGCCAGCACTTATCCCAATACTCGGCGGCACTGGAGTATATTCGCAATGCACCGATAGTAGGCACTGATGAGACTGGCCATAAAGACAGCGGCAATAAAAACTGGACTTGGTGCCAACATGCCGGCAATGTTGTATTTTTTAGGATTTGTAATTCGCGTGGCTCAAGGGTATTGTTTGAGAACCTTGGTACAGATTTCAATTCGATACTATTGGCTGACTTTTTTTCAGCGAATCGGATGTTCATTCGCCTGACTGGATCAAAAGTTCAGTGGTGCTGGGCACACTTGGTAAGGGACATTAAATTCATTGCTCAACTGGAAGCAAGAAACGTTCAGCAATGGGCTAATCGGCTGCTTGCGATTATCAAGAAAATGCTCAAGATTTGGCGAAAAGGTAAGAAAACAAAATATTTCCAGAAAAAGCTCCGAAGTTTAAAGAAACTGTTTCTCAACAGCGTCATGCGTCCACCTGGTCATCCAGAATGTCGTAAGATCAAAAAACGATTTGCCGGGAATGGCCGAGATGGCTATTTTTTGTTTTTGGAAGTTGATGGCGTCGAGCCGACTAATAATTCGACTGAGCAAAAGATCAGATTTGTGGTTCTGGATAGGCGTGTAACTCAGGGCACAAATAACGATGCCGGCATGCGCTTTTATGAGCGAGTGTGGACGGTAGTTGCCAACTGCATATGCCAGGGCAAAAACATCTTTAAATTCCTCACCCAATCACTCAATACACACTACGCAAACACCCAGCCTCCCTCTATCCTGCCAGCCAGATAGCTAAACCAAAGAACTGAATCTGTGAAGGCTTAC
>CAZOPG010000383.1:0-2164 GCA_964581585.1 uncultured Planctomycetaceae bacterium
GTCCTTACGAACTATGGGCCGATAGATGTTCTTTGGTATGATGGCTGGTGGCCTTATGACGCAGACGGCTGGCAGGCGGAGAAACTTAACGCGATGGCTCGTTCTTTGCAGCCCGGCATATTAGTTAACGGTCGGTGTGGCATACCGGGCGATTTTGTAACACCTGAAAAGCATGTCAGCTCTTCTAAAGAAATGTGGGAAGCATGCATGCCGATGAATAACAACTGGTGTTACCATCCGGGTGATAATAATTGGAAATCGCCTAAAAAGATTGCCGAGATGCTCCGAAAAGCGGCTGCAGGTCAGGGGAATCTCCTTTTGAATGTTGCTCCCATGGGTGACGGCTCAATTCCGCAAACAGCAGTTGACATTCTTAATAACGTGGGAAAATGGCTTAAAGTAAATGGCGAATCAATTTATGGTACCGACCGTTTTGAATACGATCTCAGGGAGAGGGGCAATGAAAGAGCAGACTGGACCTTTCACGGATGGTACAGTGCCAGGGAAAATCAGTTTTACCTGCATGTCCATAGTTGGCCTGGCTCTGTGCTGACCATCTGTGGCCTGGAGTGTACCGTAAAAAAGGTATCTAATTTAGGAACAGGAGAAAGTTATAATTTCAATCAAATTGATGGGAAATTGATCATCTCAGGTCTTCCTGAAGAATATGATACAACAATGCCGGTAGTATTGAAATTTGAGACTAAAGAACAGCCTTGTATTTATAAAAGCGGTGGATGGCGCAATCCAAAAGTTCCCCATTGCAGGTATGACCCGTTGCCATCTGAAATCATTGAGTAAGTTAGCCCTATTTTTGTGGAGAAACATATGTCAGTTAAACAAATTGCCGAAAAAGCAATGGAACAGGGACACGGCATTTTACGCTTGGCCCCGACTTGGGTACCTCGTTCATTTCTTATCCCGGGCTGTAGATTAAAATTACACCCCGATGACTATTATGTGTTAGGAGGTCAGCGAGGAGGAATTTCAGAACGCTGGTTTTCCTCGACGACATTGGCCGCCAACGGCCCACTTACTGCACCAAACGAAGGATTGAGCTTTATCGTGTTTGAGGATGGCAGTGAATTACAAAAAATTCTTCTTAAAGACGCTATTGATGAATTGAAGGGAGCTGTTGTTGGTCAGACTCTTTGGGATAAATGTGGTAGTTGGCCGATGTATTCCAAATTTTTTGATAACAAATATGCGCTTCCTCATCATATTCACCATAGGGATAAGCACGCAGAATTAACCGGACAGTTGGCTAAACCGGAAGCATATTTCTTTCCACCCCAGGTAAATGATTATGGTGGAGAGTTTCCCTATACTTTTTTTGGCTTAAATCCGGGAACAACCAAAGATCAGGTTTACCAGTGCCTACTTAACTTTTCTAAAGGTGATAATAAAATCACAAATCTTTCCAGGGCATATCGACTTGAGCGGGGTACAGGCTGGGATGTACCACCGGGGCTTCTTCACGCCCCAGGAAGCCTTTGCACATATGAACCCCAAAGAGCTTCAGATGTTTATGCTATGTACGAATCTGTTTACGGCAGCCGGATTGTTGCAGAAGAGCTTCTTTGGAATGACACGCCTCCCGATAGGAAGGGAGATTTTGATTATCTGCTCGAGGTGATTGATTGGGATATGAACGTTGATCCAAACTTTGCGGCCAATCGTTTTATGGAGCCTAGGCCGGTTCGTGCTGTAAGTGAAATGGAAGCTGAAGGATATATTGAAAACTGGATTGTTTACAAATCAGAACACTTTAGTGCCAAGGAGCTTACCATTCTACCTGGTCACACGGCAAAAATTAAAGATAATGGCGCCTATGGAATGATTATGATGCAGGGTCATGGCAAAATGGGTGTTTGGGATATTGAAACACCAACGATGATACGTTTTGGGCAGTTGACACATGATGAGTATTTTGTCAGTGAGCAAGTAGCTAAAGCTGGTGTAGAAATCACCAACCCTTCGGCAACGGATCCAATTGTAATGCTCAAACACTTTGGCCCTGAGAATTCGGATATTAAGCTATTATGATATTGGTATAATTTTAATAGGAGTACTATGAAATCAAATAAACTAAGAGAAAAATACAAAGCCCAAATACAGGAAATGGTTGCAGTTTGCAACGAATTAGCTGCCTTGAGATTTGTAT
>CAZOPG010000384.1:0-2161 GCA_964581585.1 uncultured Planctomycetaceae bacterium
TGCGGCGAACACAGTAGTACTGACACCTGTTACCGGGGCCTCTGGTTTGCGTGTTGCTACTCCGGTGAGAAAGGATTATAGTTTATTGGATGGGGCCATATTCAGCTTTAAGGCCAACGCTACCAACATAGGTAATATGACGGCAAACGTAGGGCAGACTGTATGTACTCTGATTGGTGCACAACCCTTATTTATGGAGGACGGTACGACTGACATACCCGTGAGTCAAGTAGAAGCAGGAAAGTACTATAATGTAAGATACGATCATACACTCGATGTTGACGGGGCTTTTGTTTTATTGTTGCCTATCCCCAAAAAATTCCCTGCTGGCCCGACAGATATAACTGTGGTCAAGGATACTACTTATCAAGTATCTACGACAAAAAATGCGTTTTTATTTCTTATACAACTAACAGCAGGAAATCCAGGGACATCCATTAAACTTGGAATTGTATCACCTCCAACAGTAGTAGTCGCTAAAACTAATAGTAATGATACAGCTGACAAAGAGACTGTGATGATATATGTGCCAGCAGGATGGTATTTTAGAGTAGAAGATAATACACCCGTCAGTGCTTATTACATAACTTTGGATTAGAAAGAAAAGCAATAGGATGGTAGAAAAGAAAGGTAAAATATGAGTGAAGTAAACCCGGCAGATAAAATACTAGACGGCAACCCAAAAGTCAAAAGTTTTGGAATAGACTACCCTCAGATGTTCGGGGATATTAATTTACTACACAAAGACTGTTCCAATATTCTTAAAGATAGTACTGATTCGGCTGTGATAGTTGATCTAAGTACGGAACTTTTGAAGATTCAAAAAGAGCAGGGTACGGAAGCACAGCCCTCTAATCAGCAGACCTCTATAGGGTTTTCTAATCAAGGTGTACCACCGCCAGTTGATATAGGATTTATTCGCAAACTGAAAGATATCTCACCTCACCATGCGTCATGTATTCAGTCTAAGAAATACAGCATACTCGGCCTTGGTTTCATAAGCGATGCCGGTGAGGTTGAAGATAGTAAAAAAACAACGCCTACGGATGTTAAAGGCACCGAGAATAAAGTAACGTCCCTCCTGACCGGTGAGTCTTTTATTGAGTCCAAAGTAGATACCATGTTAGGCCCTCTGACATTGCATGGTTTTATGGATGTGCTCTATAAGTCTATAGAGGATTTTCTTGACGGAGGTACAGGGTATCTGGAAATAAATAGAAATGCAGACGGTGTTATAGTAGGTATAAACTGGTTGCCTTACGAAGATATACGTGTGGTACATATCAAAGATGTTGACGGGAAAAATCGTTATATCTACAGATACATGGGCAATGCTTTTGGTGCTGTGGGAACACGGTTCTATAGTCTTTTCGGTAAGGAAAACAAACAGTGGGTGTGGGATACTTTCTATGCCGAAGATGCCGGGGAGCAAGACATACTAGATGATGCAGGTAATAAAGTAGCCGGTGATCCCCTGACCAACGGTGCCTTGAACATAACACAAATATCCGAGGTGATCCCCTTTACAGTACCGTCGAACAGATGTAAATATTATGGCTATCCTGAATGGCTATCGGCATCCTCTCTGGTGGCTCTGGTGGCGATGGCTGTGCAGCATAAGTCCGACTTTTATACTAACCGGGGTGTGTTGGCTTATATCTTATCCGTCCTTGGCCCAATGCCCGATGATAAGTTTAAGGAATTAGCCGATAACGTACAAGGCTCTGTAGGAGGCGGTAACAATTTTAAGAGTATAGCAATCAATATAGATGATCCTAAAGGTAAAGTACAGGTAGATAAGCTGGCCTCCTCAGATAAGACTGAAAAGCAGTTCTCTCTCGATATGGAAGTGGTGGCCCAGAACATCGTATCAGCACACAGAGTACCACCTGTCTTGGCCAATATTCTGATACCGGGTAAACTTGGGGCTACTAATGAGGCGGTGCAGGCTCTTGTGAGCTTCCAGCTACTCGTAGTGGGGCCGTACCAAACAATTATACAGAAAACTCTTGCAAGGACACTAGGGAGTGAGTCAGACGGCGTAAAAGGGCTTTCGCCGGAGGACTTCAGACTTAGAACGATCACCAGCCAATTCGATATAACCGGGCTGGATACGGTAGGCAGGGCAAAAGAAGAAGCCACAGGGTCAGATAGAGATTTT
>CAZOPG010000385.1:0-2141 GCA_964581585.1 uncultured Planctomycetaceae bacterium
TGCCGTTAGTCTCAACATCACGATTGAGCATATTGAATTGTTCCTCGGCGGCGGCAATATCACCATATTGCTTTAATTGTTCAAGGCTGGCATTGGAAACGCCAAACGCACGAATTTTACCCTGCTCCTTCAGCTTCGACAGGACTCCAACAGTATCCTCAATTGGAGTTGTACGATCCTGCCAGTGAGTGAGATACAGGTCAATATAATCGGTACCGAGCCGTGCAAGGCTTTTCTCAATCTCCTCGGCAATGGAGTCCGGCGTAAGACATTTGTGAAGTGTTTTAATTCTATTCGACTGAAAATCGGTCAACTCTTCCTCAACGTTTTGCAAAAACTCCCCAGCGTTCTTGTTCCAGACTGTACCACACTTAGTCAGCACGATTACCTTATCTCTTCTGCCCTTGATAGCTTTGCCGACAATTTGCTCGCAGCGCCCATAACTATATACCGGAGCCGTATCAATCAAATTAACCCCATTATCCAGGCTGGCATGAACAATTTTTATGGCATTTTGATCATCACCGCTGCTCCAACTCGGGCCACCCCCAAACGGCCCTGTGCCAAGACAGATAACCGAAGCATTAAAACCAGTAGTCGCTATTTCTCTATAAAGCATAACGCACCTCTTAAAAGTCATTTTCAAACTGACCGATGGTCAGTTTGAGTAGTGTACATCAAAATCATAAAGACCACAACGACAGGTTAGCAATTATTTTATGTTTATTTGTTGACACGTTTGCGAATAACTTGGTAAAAGGCCCGTAGAAAATACTCAAAAGATTATGCCCGCCAGGAAGTGGCCTTGACCAAAAGTTATGGCTGCAACGCCCTGCTTTTCTTTTTAGAAATGGATGGCTGGTGCATTGTACCCAAGCAAACACGCCGAGATGGACATTACAATAAGCAAACACGATCTGCTCGGCCAATTGCGTAACGAATGCCAAAAGCAGAACGTCAGGCTACGACTATTTCGATTGGGCACAGGAAAAATTCCGCCAACGCTTTGGACGCGACGTACCGAAGGACAGCAACGACCCCGACTGGTTAAAATGGCATACAAGCCAATGCCCTGATTTTGCCCGCGATATACGTCAACTAATCGATAAAATATACCCGCAAGCCCTGCTGTTTCTCGATAATCACGGCCCGACAATCTGCACTTACAGTGCAGATGAAAATGCTGCCGGGGAATCTGGATTTGTCCGCTGGGCTACCAGAGGCCCGGGCCATCTACATGTCCCAATTCCAGAAACTACCGCGTCTGCTCGGTGAAACCGAACCGCTGCCCTATGTTGCATTATTCCACTCCACAATTCGCAAGCAGGAACATATGCATGAAAATCTCATGGCAGTCAGAGCACCTTTTGAAGGGATGTTCCGCGTTTTAGAACGGGCTCACATACCTTTTACGATCGTTACAGAGAGAGATATTTTGCAGAACAAACTGAAGAACTTCGAGTCGCTTGTTATACCCGGAACCGAATGCATAGCTGACGGCGTAGCTGAAAAAATAAACTCCTTTGTCTCACAAGGCGGCGGAATAGTATCAACTTTTAGCACCTCCTTCAAAGACGAACTCGGCAAAGAACGAAAAACGCCGGCTCTGGCGGATGTGTTTGGCATTAAAAATATAACTGGCGGAAGGAGATGTTGCGCAACCTACGATGGTTATGATTATGGCTGGCCAAGTATCAATGTCCCCGCAAATCTTTTTAAGGTTACCCCGCGTCACCCTGTTACAAGGGAACTGCTAATGGACTGCCTTTATGCTTATACAGGTGGCCTAATCTACACAAAAATGGGCGCAGACAGCGAACCTTTGCTGCATACAATTCTATATGATGATAAACTGGCAAATTCAGGACGTTTTTTCAGATATATGCATGAAGAAAAGCTGGCCGTCGTTGAAACCCTGATGGGAACAGAGCCGAAATTGCGAAAAGTCAACGGCAAGCTTGAAATAACAATACCAAAAATCGAAGAAGGCGAAGTAATCGCACTACTCCCTGTTTAGTATTATAGCATATCCTTATAATGTTGACTGATCTCCAGGATACCGCCACTCTTGGCATAGAAGTCCTCGCCAAGGCTGAATAAACCTTCTTTGGTTTCCATCCACCCCGCTCCATTGCATGGAT
>CAZOPG010000386.1:0-2137 GCA_964581585.1 uncultured Planctomycetaceae bacterium
AGATTTGAGATATCCATCAATATACAACTCGGCTTGTGTTCCAGATTTGGTAAATGCCAAATGGTGCCAAGTGTTTAAAGTGGGATTTATATTATCGTTTTGAAACAGGGCAAATTCACTAGTCGTCATTGAACGGATTTCGTCATGGTTCCCATCATAGTAAATCTCCCAGTCCAAGGAACTGTTAAATTCGTCTCTTTTGCTGATTATGCCATTGTAACCATTTTGTATAGTTGTCCAGCTACTTGAGTTAAACCACAGTGCTACTGAAAAATCTGAAGATTGTAAACTGCTATCGTTTCCACAGTCAATGTAATCGCCGTCGCCGTCGAAACTTGCAACTTGGCCTCTTTGTCCATCGTTTACAATGCTTGTTTGGCCATAAACGGTGCCATGGTTATTGCCTACCGAATCATTGTAGTTGCCATTAAATTCATAGTGAGCCACCAACTCTCCAAAACTCGCTGAACCCGATACTAACAGACAAAGCACCGCCACTAAATACGTTAACTTCTTCATTCTTTTCTCCTTGCTCCTCATTCCTCTTACCCTCTGTTGATTATTGTCTCTTCTTTTTTAAGATTAACATACCCAATGCCAGAATTGTCATACTTGCCGGCTCTGGTATAGCTGATACATAGTCTATTGACAGACTGTCAAATGTTGCTCCTGATGCTTTGTTTGTTGCAAAATCCATTTTCAGTTGATCGATAGCGTCGCTGTTCATTCCAGAAAGCAAAACATTGTCATCCCATAAGATTGTAACCATGCCACTAATCCTTTTGATCTCAACAACAGCACTGCCTGACCAGGCAAGAGAATTTTCTCCTGAATGATATATAGTGCTGCCTATGAGCCCAAATTTTGATCCTCTGTGATACAGCCATGGGTCATAATAGCCTGCACGGACTACCGCGTCTCCACCGGAATAAAGCTCAAGACGCATGGCTTCAATAGCAGTATCTGTATTGCCGGAAGCCCATGAGAATGAAAATTCAGCTTGAAAATCGCCCGTTGCGTTGAAATTCTGCGAAAGATAGATTCTTGAATTCAAATCATATCCCGGATCATCAATGGTTATGCCGGTTACTGTAATCAGAGAGCCCGCTTCACTGTATGTCCATCCTGTAGAGTTATAAAAACTCACATCCCAGTCTGAATCCAGAACTCCATCGTCAAAATGGTCATAAATACCAGTTGCCGGGGCAAACCCACAGATGAGTACCAACAAACACACTGCTACCCAAATTACTTTACCTTGATTCTTCATTTTCTTCTCCCTTTCCCTAAAAATCCCTCTATTAACGTACCCCGACCGCATTTTCGTGCGAAAATGGGGAGGTTTTTCTCCTTGCTCCTCATTCCTCTTAATCAAAACCTATTATATCTTTATCTGGTCAGCCTGTCAAGCCTTTTAGGCGAAAAAAGTTTATTAAACGCCAGTATTTAGTCTTCCAGAAGCTTGTCTAATTTTTTCGTGTTCTTAATTTTCTTGCGGGGAATCTTCACCTCAACGCCAAGCCTTCCCAATTCGCCGGCGACCTCGGCCTGTGTCGAATCCAATTGAAAGGTTCTACGCAAATACTGCTCAGCCTTGATCATGTCCTTCTTGGCAAGATAGTAATAGGCAATTTGTTTATTTACCGCCACCGAATTTGGCGCTAAATTAACAGCCTGTAAATAACACGACAATGCGTACTCCTCATTGCCAACTTCCTGAAAAGCTCGGCCCAATAAAAGGGAGTGTTTCGCCGAGACGCTTGCCTGGCTCATATACATATCCGCTATTATTGCCGCCCGTTCTGTGTCACCCTTCTCTTTCAATAACTGCACCATTGCCGCCTGTGTCTTGTAGTGTATCGGATCGAAAGCCAGCGCCCTATTATATTCCCACTCAGCCCTGTCCCATAGCCCTTCTTTTTGATATAGCAGGCCAAGCTTATAATGCGCCTTTGGATTTTCAAACTTGCGTTCGATCTGCTTGAGTAATTTAATTTTCTGGTCTTCAGATTCACCGGCCAACTCTTTATCCAGAACCTTGCCGGTTTTCGCCTTTCTGCTCCCACCCAGGCAGCCACCAACAAATAAAAACAACGCAAATAGTAATATCAGGCATTTTTCTGTTTTTGACATTTCA
>CAZOPG010000387.1:0-2117 GCA_964581585.1 uncultured Planctomycetaceae bacterium
CAATGTTCCTCAGCGTCTCAGCACTGACCACACCACAAGGAATATGCGGTGCCACCGCGTAAGTTGCTTTGTCTCGTTGTAGTATTACACCCTTTTCGCCATCATTTAACATCTGCACTGCTCCATTATTTCAAAACAAAAATTCAAATTCTTCGCCTCCTGCTGGATTCATTATACCCACCCACGCGATTATGACAACAGTTTCCTTTTTCAACTCTAAGTTCTGATAAATCTACTAATTTGCCCAGCCGAGCACATCAGGGGCAATGTTCAGCTTTATATCATCATCGGTGTTTTCGATTCCGTCAGGCCCGGGACTAAATATCTTCTTGTTTGCAACATCAACAATATACTCATCACCATAATCACGAGCCTTCAAACTATAATCCCTACCAAGCCTTTTGTTTAAAACGATTTGCAGCATGTCCTGGCGTATTTTCAATTTTGTGTGGATTTCGCAAATTCTTTCAGTGGCTGGCAAAAGGATAAAGGTAGTCATCGCCCCTATCGGATTGTATAACATTCTATACACAAATGGAATTTCTTCATTTTCGCCTATTCCAACATTACAAGTACTCGGCAATATAACGGGCCAAACTGAAAGTTCTGATTTTTGCTTATCCTGCTCATTTACATCACCAATAAGCTTTATCTGCTTGATCATATAATTACGCATTAATCGACTAGCAGAATTGCGTTTAACTACCCAATGCCCTTCTACCTTGAATTCTTTTGGGTCATTAAGCGTCTCTCGATACATCATATATTCAAATAGTAACGCATTTCTTAAAGACAGTTGTTCCTTTGAAAAAGATGGAAACTCTTCTACCAACCTTTCAAGCTGAGGCGGGGTTGTTTTGCTGTTATTAGCAATAAAATTTGCAGATTTTATACAAACCGAATTGGCTGCGATAAAAACCAGTTTATTTATCATAGCCCTGGTGTTAACGCCTAATTTTCGTACAACTGAATTCAAAATAACAAGCTCATCTATAGCCTGGTCAATGTTGCCTTGAACTGTTTGTAAACGCACATGCTTAGAAAAAAGATGGAGCAAATATCGTATATTGCTTGAGTAAGAAAGACGACCTTGGTCCGCTGAAAATGAAGTGGCCAATTCAAAATCTGCGATTTCTTCAAAACTATCGAGTTTTTTTATTACATCTCTGCCCTTTTGGGCATTTTTCCATGCTGTTAAAATTTGCTCCTGATGATCCAAAAGCAATTTTATTATTTCAGCTCTATCTGCATTTTTTATTTTTCCTCTTAGCATTTCAATTGAATTAACATCTTCAGCAGTCAAACCTATTAATGGCGCACCATTTTTTTCATGATAACTTTGTTCCTGTGACTCCTCGGCTATACTCATCAAAATATCATAGCTAGGATTGCAATCTTCGGGGGCACTTCGCAAATCGGCTACATTATAGTCATTCTGTATTGCAGGAGCATCCAAACTAAAAAGAATAAAAAATGCAGAGATAATTAAAAGAGAGATAATACTAGCAATATTCCATCGCCAATCCTTTTTGGCAGAGCCTTTGAACAGAGCAATAATCATCCTTTTGATCGGAAAAATAATTACAATCAAAGATAAAACAATTATTTCTTTAATAGAACCAAACATAGATGGCCTACAAAGCGAAACTATAGCTGCAATAACACAAAGGAAAAACTCTGCCTTTGCAGATAACTTTTTCTTGGTTTTGCGTTTTTTTTGTTTTTTTGTCAAATCATATCCGCAGTTGTCACATATCAGCATTGTTTCTGCAACTTCACCTTTGCATTCAGGACATTTCATTGCCTTTGCCTTTCATTTCCATAGCATCTTTTTCTATTTTTCTTATAAAATCTGTTTTAGCATTAGCATAGTCGTTTGAATCGGCCCAATCTTTCATTGATAGCTGTTTTTTCAATTCTTCATATTGCCTGGCAACTTCGGGGTTAGCTCTTAAATAATCACGGAATAGCAAATGTCTTTGCCAGAATTTATCGTGGAATTCGACCATATTAATATGGCTTACAACCTTACCTGCAACGATCTTTTGGAAAAACCGCCTGTCTGGCATTTCATCTTCATATTCAGGAAAATACAGATAACCCTGTTCGATAAGCGT
>CAZOPG010000388.1:0-2113 GCA_964581585.1 uncultured Planctomycetaceae bacterium
AACTACCTGGCCAATCGGCTCAGTAAACATACATATCCCAATCTTCAATATTGACCGGCAGCGACGTGCCAAGCCGAATGCTCTCCATCGCACGCTGGCTCATATAAGTCGCTCGCATACCGGATATCTCATCTAGAGGCGAGGGTTTGTCTTTCTCGATCGCATCGGCAAAAGCTTCGAGCAATCCAAAATGTCCTTTGTCTGGTGTAGCACTGTTAAAAATACCGGTACTGGCATATCCCTGACCAGCAGCATCGATCTTTTTAAGGTATCCTGACAAGCCACCCTCAACACCTATTTCAGGATGAGGGTCATGTTGCATCGGAAACGTCTTTACGGTGCGTTCGCCTAAACCATAATACTGGTTCTCGACAAAACACTCGCTGCGGAAGAGCTTGCCATGATCCTGGATTTCGATTAATTCTTTGGGGTATTCATAAGTACCGCTCCCATTGAAGAAAAGACAGCCCAGCGTACCATTGTAAAATTCAACGTTGATTATATAGTTTAGCCTTGTACTTCCAATGCCGGTAATACGAACAGGCCTATCTTCAAGAAGCCAACACATCAGATCGAGCCAGTGGCAACCTTCGCCGATAATCAGTCCGCCGCCCTCTTTCCAGTCAATGTGAATACCACCATAGGTAAGGCTCTCATCGTTTATTCTAATCAAGATACTGGATCGTTTCTCCTCAGCCCAGATAGGCCTGTTATCTTCCTGCGTATAAACACGTGCCTTGCCGGTCGGGTTTTTACGATGTGATTGATACGCCTGTTTCAAGTCAATCATTGAAGGACTAAATCGGCGGTTGTAACCAACACACAATTTAACACCATTCTGACGCACAAGTTTAATCGTCTCATAAGCTTCGTCCATAGTCATAGTCATAGGCTTTTCGCACATCACATGTTTACCCGCCTTAAGGGTTTCCCTAAGATAATACATATGCCATGCATGCGGGACACATATAATGACCATATCAACTTCCGGGTCATTCAATACTTCACGATAGTCGGCTGATATTTTCTTTGGACCAAATTTCTCAGCATTTTTACGCCCAACTTCGTCTATGGAAGAACAATGCCACAGTTCCATATTATCCGCCGCCACACAATTCGGCAGAGGCTGGCCAACCGCAAATTTCCCACAACCTATAAGACCCACTTTAATTTTTGCCAACTTCAAAACTCCTTGCACAATAAATAACTATTTGAAAAATTCTTTCGCTTGATTCCTGTCAACAGGCAAAGCTATTTCCTTACTCAAACCTGCCGACATCTGAGCGGCCCAGCCAATTTCAGCGACAATTGCAGAGTTTCCAAAACTCAACGGCGACTTTTCTCCCGTTTTCACACATTCAATAAAATGCCCAACACATGCACCCGTCTGATGTTCTATTACATTGCCGCTATCAGGCGTTGTCGTATCTGCCGGCCAGACAAGCGATTCCTGACCGTTATCTTTACAATACTGAGAATCCAGAGGATACACCCATTTCCCACCGGTTGTATCGTCTGACCAGTAGCGTATTTTATGAGTTCGCTCGATCTGGGAATCAAAAATAAAACCGCCCTTGGTACCAAAAATATTATGATAAGCATCGTAGCCGTTACTGTAATCGATATTGCCAAAACAAAATCCCGTGGCACCATTATCGAATTTAACCAATATATTCCATACGGGCTCAGCCTCAAAGCCGCGAACTTTCGCTTCCATATTCGTAGCGAAAACCGAGACAGGCTTAGCCTGAGAGGACATCAAATTAACCATTACGGAAATACTGTGATTGATTCCCATTCCAATAGCATCGCCCATTATACTTTTGTCAAGTTTCCATGTTTTATCACCGGCAATATTTACCGGATGGCGATAATTGACCTGAATTTGTGTAACCGTTCCAAACTCACCATTTGCGATCATCTCCTTAAGCCGACCCTCAAGCGTGTCGAAATTCAATATGTAATCTACAAATGTAATTAGCTTAGGATTGGCTTTTTCAAGTTCTATCTGCTGGCAGAAATCATCAAAATCTGTAGCTGCTGGCTTCTCGCAAAAAACATGCTTACCCGCTTTCATCGCCGCTATCGATTGCGGCCCATGAAAACTGTTAGG
>CAZOPG010000389.1:0-2105 GCA_964581585.1 uncultured Planctomycetaceae bacterium
ACAAATGCGGTAACTTTGTTAGGGTCCCATGGAATATAACCATATTTTATGCCATAAAGATCTATGTCAAAAATTATTTCGTTGGCATCTGTAAAGTCTACCTGCTGGTAAACAACCGCCTGATCGTTAGCAATGAAGTCTGTTTTTTTGCTATAGAGCTGTACAGAGTAACTACCCAGACTGGCCCATTCATCCGTAAGCTTGCCTTCGAAATTACCCGGAACATTCGCATCCCAACCTTCGGGTGGAGTTGCCGTAATATCACTTATAAGACCATCGGCCTCAAAACTGCCGTTAGTGATTAGGCTTGCCGCCTGGGTTGATAGCGGAACAAGCAATATCAAAATAATTAGCATTCTTTTCATTTTATTAACCTGCCTTCTCCCTGCTTATTTCTATTCATTGAAATTGTAAATATCATCTTTTGTGCCATATATCCCATCGAAACCGGCAGAGATGAGAATATAGGAACTCTGATTATAAGGACGAGCCATGCTGGTAATCTTTGGATTTGTGATGGCATCATAGAAGAGTCTTCTGCCGTCATCATCGGAAGTATCGGTAAAATAAATATCAAAGTGATGAAGTTCGGTTTGTTTTTTTACAGTACCAAGGGCTAACAAATCTTCGTTGTCCATACTGTTGAAAATGCTGCCATCGGCATCGGCATTAGTTATGTTTGAGGTGCTCATATCAGGAAATTCTTTGGATGAAGTATTTACATTGTAATATAGAATTGGTGAGCCTGCCTTCATCTGTCTGCCTGGAACCGTTTTTACACGATAGGCATCTGTGAGTACTGGAGCAGGTGTAGCGTTGCCATCGTAAACAGTATTGCCCGTAAGGTCACTATACAATTCGTAAATTTGGTAGGCTTCAACGTTTTCTGGATTCAGATATGGCCCTTTCCGACGTGCAAGGCTTTCTTCCTCCTCAATGTCACTGGAAGTTTTGTCATCACCAGCATAAATCGTTGTGACACCTTCATCGGCTTCCGCATCCCATGAACTGGTCGGGTCATAACCGAGAAAGTCGCGTCCAATTAGAGCTTCGGCCAAATGTTGAGCACCTACGGTATAATCGGTTGATCCCCGGACGTATGAATCCGGATATGATTCCTGTTCGCCGTTGTAGATTTCCAGTGCGACGTTAATACTATGAAACTGAGCCTTTTGATTAGTGTCTTTGGCCATCTTTCGAACAAGGTTCAGAGCCGGCACAAGCAGGCCAATCAAAATCGCGATAACACTCATGACAGTAAGCAATTCCACAATCGTAAAGCCTTGTTTTGTTGGGTGTTTTTTCATTTTATTTTCCTCTCAAAATTATTACATTTAGTGATATTTGTATTTTTTTAGCCCATCAGACCCTCAATAATTTTTACCATCGGCAGGAATATTGCCAGAACGATAGTTCCAACTATAACGCCAAGAACGAGAATCATTACCGGCTCCAACAGCGACATAAGCGATGCAACCAGCACGTCAACTTCGTCGTCAAAATTATCAGCTATTTTCAACAGCATCTTATCCAGGTCGCCTGTCTCCTCGCCGACATCAACCATATTCACGACCAGGCTGTCAGTTGTTTTGGACTGGCCCAGCGGATTGGCAAAGCTATCACCCTGACGAATTGAACTGTGCACTTTTCTGAGCATATTTGAGTAAACTTCATTACCTGCAGTTTCGGCAGTGATATTTATCACTTCCAGAATCGGCACACCTGCACTAATCAACGTGCCAAGTGTCCTCGTCCATCTGGCCACAGAAGTTTTATAAACGATCTGCCCGACTACCGGCAACTTCAAATTTATTGTATCCAGCACAAGTCTTCCGATAGTAAACTGCCGTATGAGTCTTAGAAGGAATACAATCCCAAAGGGTATCGAAATCATAACCACCCATCCATAATGGAACGCCAGCCAGGTACTGAAATCCATCAGCCCTTTGGTCAAAGCCGGCAGGTCTCCTCCTACCATTTCCTTGAGCACGTCCGTAAATTTTGGGATAACGAATATCATAAGGCCCATCACAATGCCAAACGCAGCTGTCAAAACCACTATCGGATATACCAAGGCCCCTTTGATTTTTGCTTTCAATCTCTGG
>CAZOPG010000390.1:0-2100 GCA_964581585.1 uncultured Planctomycetaceae bacterium
CGATGATAACCTGATTAATTTTTGTTCCTGCCAGTTCTTTAACGGTCTTTATATTGTCCGGCGAAGAAGGACACGCCGTCATCGGCTCAAGCTCCGCCAAATCGATCTCGATTACTCTGTCATATTCACAACCTGGGTCAGCGACTAAAGGCATAAAATCTTTTTCTCTGCCCTGAGCCGCCAAAAACTTTTTAGTCTCATCGTCGCTTGGAAAAACGCTCGTCGTAACACCCAACTCCGCCCCCATATTCGTAACCGTCGCTCTTTGCGGCACAGTCAGGTTTGCAACTCCATCGCCGAAATATTCAATGACGCAGCCGACATTGCCCTTCGTCGTCAGAACGCTGAGCAGTTTCAAAATTATATCCTTACTTGCTACCCAGTCGGATAATTTGCCTGTAAGTTTTACGCCGATAACTTTCGGGCATGTCAGATAGAACGCTCCGCCTCCCATCGCAACAGCCACATCCATACCGCCGGCCCCCATCGCCAGCATACCGATCCCGCCGCCTGTCGGAGTATGAGAATCGCTGCCCAGAAGAGTCGCACCCGGTTTGCCGAACCTCTCAAGATGCACCTGATGACAAATTCCATTGCCCGGCCGGGAGTGATAAGCTCCAGATTTTGCCGCAATACTCTGCAAATAGAGGTGGTCATTGTGGTTTTCAGGGCCAAACTGGCTCATATTATGATCGATATAGCTGACAGAAACATCTGTCTTGGCTCTCGGCGTACCCATCGATTCAAACAGCAGAAAAGCCGTTGTACCCGTCGCATCCTGTGTAAGGGTCTGGTCGATACGGATACCTATCGGCTCCCCGGCCGCCAATCGGCCGTCGGTCAGGTGTTTCTCAAGAATTTTATAAGTCAATGTCTTTGGCACAGTTAGCCTCCCTGAATTTCTCTGACAATTTATCAAACACACACATTCTAATTTGAATCAGCCCAATTTTCAATCATTTAAGGCACAAAGACACGAAGAAATTTAGCCACGGAGAACGGGAGGACATGTAGAATTTTGTTTTTAGATGCGGATTAACGCGGATTTACACTGATTTTTTTGAATAATGGACTTACTCTGATATACATCACGCTTACTTCGCCACGGATGAAGCTTACAATGCAACGATGTAAGCCTGCAACGCCATGATGTAAACTTACAATACCCTGATGTAACGTTACAATGCCTCAATGTAAGCTCGCAATATCACGATGTAAGCTGGCAATGAGACGATGTAACCTTACAACGCTTCAATGTAAGCCTGCAATGCGACAATGTAAGCTTACAACACCTCAATGTAACCAGACAAATAGTGGTTTTTAGTTTAAAAATGAGGATTTGCCACGAATGGACACAAATTAACACGATTTTTTATTTGTCATCCCGAGCGCAGCCGAGGAATCTATTAAAACAGATTTCTCCACTCCGGTCGAAATGACAAAGTCGTTGCTTCTTCAATATTTATCTGCCTATGGCGGACTCGGATGTCATTCCTGCGGAGTGTTTCCGTTACCTAAGTCGATTTGTTTTTCTTTCTTTTGGTCAGTTTGTTTTGGCTTCCACCCATAGATATACCTGAATTTATTAGGGTCTAATATTTTTCCTTTAATTTGCATTTCTTTTCGAAGTTGTGAAACAAACTCACCAACCTGCGATTGTTTAAGCCCTTTACATTTGACTATTTCACTGAATTTATCCGCAACCGAGCTATTTGTACAATACAGCGATAAAAGGACATACACCTTGTTAATCTCAAACTGAGACGGTGATGCTTCAGGCGGTTCATATTCACCATGTACGGTTTCGCCAGTTAATTTAACAGAAGCAAGCCGCTTTTGAAGAATACTAATAGCTTTATCACAGGTAACATACTTTTGTTCCAATATTGATTCTTGTGTTTTTACCCGCCTTGCTATTATCGGATTAATAAAGATTTGAGCAACAATAACTATAATGCCAACAATACCTGGACCAATAAAATATCTAAACCAACCTGATTTTGACATCTTTGCCCCTAAACAAAACTTTCTATTTTCGCTTTACATACCTGAATTTTAATTTGAAGCGCAACGCTTCGCTATTTTAATCAGCCCGCTAAG
>CAZOPG010000391.1:0-2086 GCA_964581585.1 uncultured Planctomycetaceae bacterium
TTTAAGGCCTAACACACCCCTCAAGTGGCTCTATTTTGAATGCTGTTCACCAATATAGTCGTTGTCTATAAATTCTGATTTCCATGCTTTTTCGAATGTCTCTGTGTTTATAAAATTCGATTCTTCAGATGATTTGGGAAAAAGGATATGATTGTTGCTGTCATAAATCAGAACTCCTTCGGCATATCCCTTATCGCAGCAGAATTCTGTGAAAAGTGAAAAGGTATCAGATTGCTCTACCCGCCGAATTTCCTGCTCAAATTTGAGAAGCCTTTGTTGTAAGTGTTCGATAAGCGGTACTGTCTTTTCTTTATAAACATCTATAAGTTTTTGCCGAACAGCCAGGCGTTCGTTTTTTACAGCCTGCGTCATAAACCATAGCAAACATACGGTGGGTAGTATCACTGCTACCCCAAGCAGCAATATCACCGGCCGCAGGCTGTTATATTTATTTTCCTGATTTTTCATTTTTCTGCCAAACCTGCCGAATAAATCGGCAGGCTAACTAATTTTCGTGTTTACGCACATAATTAATTTTAGCATCAAGTTCCTGTATATTCATACAGTATCTTTTGTCAAAACCGCCTGTCCATAATTTGCTGGCAAAACCATTTTCCTGGAGAGCTAATCTAACAGCGTTCTTGTAATGACTGACAACTCGTCCGATAGGAAGATTGATATTTTGTACTACAAGGTGTATGTGGTTGCTACATACCGCCAATACAAATATTTTCTGTTTCAGTTCTGCTGCCTCATCAGTGATCGCCTGAGCAGCTAATAGCTTTTGTTCTTTACTCAAAATTGTTGATTTTGTTTTCATTTGTTGCAGATTAGCATTTTCCAATTCGGCATCTGGACGATATATTTGACCATTTTTCACCCATCCTCGCTGGTCGCCCTGCAGCCAAGAGCCATACGTCGTCCATGTGAGCATATATGCTATAACCATTTTTATTCCATAATAGTTAGCCTGCCGATTTATTCGGCAGGTTCTTCTCAAATATCCTATTTTATGAAATAGCCCGACACACGCCATCTGCCTTCCTCCAGCATTGGCGTAACCGTCTCTGTCGCTGAAGCCTTGTTCTCATAAGAGGCCTTGAAAGTTATCACAACATATTCACCATCCGGTGCACCCGGAACCTGCTGTGTGTAAGTCTGGAAAAGTACCTCGCGCGATATCAGCTTGCCTAAAGGCTTTCGAACCGCCTCAAGAGAAGTATTCCACTGAGCCTTGGTAACGTGATTTTTGAATAATTCCGCCGCCTTTTCCCAGCTTCTGTCATAATCGCCTTTATCAATCAGACCCAGCCACAACTTAGCCGATTTTATAGCGGCCGCCTCCGCCTTGCTATGATCGCCGAAAGACAGTCTTTCCAAAACATAGTATACTGGCTCCATATGCCGCGTCGTATAATCGTCGCACTTCCATTCGAAGAACATATAATCCTTGCCGTCCATGTTTTTTATAATGTATCTACTCGCTGTTCGGCTTTCTTTGTCCAGTACAAGGCCGTTTGTCCATTTTAAAGACATCTCAGACTTATTTTCCGAAACGATCATTTTCACTTTGCCGTGTACCTCAAATACAAGTTCTTTGAGAAAAAGTTCATCGCGGAATTGCTTCTTACCAGGCTGAAATTGCTCAATAGTTTTGAGCAAATCAACAGTACCCCATTTTCCAACAGCCTTGGGATCTTTTAAAAAAGGATAATCAGTTTTATCGACCTTCTCATTATTTGCATTCACTCGGCTTACAACCTCAAACGCCTCACCACCGGCAGCCTGCGCTTTTTCAAGCCCTTCTTTCGCCTGCTGATTGCCCGGCTCGGCTTTGAGCCACATTTGGTAATATTTTATGGCCTTGTCGTACTCTTTTTTTTCCATATATACCTTTGTCAGGCCGTTAAGCGATGCTGTAGCTCCCGGCTGAGCTTCTACCGCCTTTTCCCACCATTGAATCGCTTCATCAATGTTGCCTTGTCCCTGCGCGATCCAGCCAAGACCATTGAGAGCTGCGGAGTTTTTAGGATCCCAAATTTTAATCTGAAGCGCAACATTATTTATCCGCTCCATAACACCTCAT
>CAZOPG010000392.1:0-2084 GCA_964581585.1 uncultured Planctomycetaceae bacterium
CAACATAAGACCCATAGTAATCAATATTGACCAGCAAAAAAACCACCCGGCAGTCAAATACGTTAACCAACATGGGATAAAATCCTTCCCTGCACTTGTTCTGGTATCCCCGGATAGTAACTCGATTCCTGTTGATATTTCCAAACCTGCCCAGCGTTTCGAGCGATCGCTGCAATCTGCGATTAGTGACGTAGCTTCATCACCTATGCGTCAGCAAATCCTAAAGCGAATAGACAAAGCAATGGCTGTTGTACTATTAATCGAGGGGAAAGAACCGCACAAGAATAAAATGATCCGCCGGACTGCTGCCGAGGCCATTGAAGCAGTAGCAGGGCAAATGAAACAGATGCCTAAGGTCATCGCTGAACCGCCGGTCCTGATAATTATGGAACAACAATCGCTGTCATCTGAAAGAATCCTTCTCTGGAGTCTGGGTTTGGATGCCGACAAAGTAAGCGAAGCGACAGTGGCAATCCTTTACGCAAGGGTAAGATTGATGGGCCCTGTCCTAAAAGGCAAAATGATAACAAAAAACATATTAACAAACATCCTCGCTATTATCGGTGCAGACTGTGAATGCGGTCTAGACCCAAGATGGATGAGAGGCAAGATGCTACCAGCGAAATGGGCTGCAGATAGGCAAACACTGATATCGCAAAGCCTGGGGTTTGACCCGGAAAACCCTATGGTCAAACTCGATGTAAGTAGAATACTAAAACACGACCTCTATACCGACAATATGCCTTTGGACGCAAATTTCCTGTCAACCCTGCCCCTCGGCTACCAGGAATTAAAAATAGAGTTTGACTCTAACCGCAACATCAGTGAAAATAGGGACTTAAATATCAACGAAATAGCTGCTATCCCCACTGTCAAAAAAAAGGATACGCCGCGAACCGAGACAACATTGACCAGCGGAACTTATTTGAGAAGGCTGCTATATCTTGTTGGCGGCCTGTCGCTTTTAGTTATTGTTACCGGGTTATTTATTGCTATCAAAACTTCACGTAAAATGTCATGAAAATCGTAAGCCTTATAATTAAAGAAATAAGATTTCGAAAAGCAAACTTTTTGCTCGGCGTTATAGCTGCAATGGTTGCGGTGGCGTTATTGAGCCTTTTTATCACGACTACAAAGGCATACATCAGAGAAACAAAAAAAATCCAACTCGGAATGGGCCAAAATCTGCGGATAATCCCGATTGAAACAAGTCTGGATAAATTTTGGGCACAGGGTTTTTCAGAATACACTATGCCGGAAGAATACATGGAACGTTTTGCATCTGTACCTGGATTTGACTACACACATTTAACCGCCATTCTGCAAAAGTCAATAGTATGGAGGGGTGTAAACGTTACACTCACAGGTATCATGCCGGAGGTAATGCCTCCCGGAAGAAATCAAAAGCCTATAACTTTTTCCGTAAAACAAGGTGACGTTTATGTTGGCTTTGAGACCGCTAACATTCTGCGCATTAAAACCGGTGATAATATAAAAATACTGGACAACTCCTTAAATGTCAAAAAAACTCTTTCGGAAACAGGCAGCAGTGATGATATTCGAATTTACGGGCACCTGCACGATATACAGAAACTTCTTAACTTAAAAGGCAGAATAAACGAAATAAAAGCTCTTGAGTGCCTGTGCCTTATCGAAAAATCAAATGGGAAAATCGATCCCCGTATCATGGCGCAAGAACAGCTGAAAGAACTCTTGCCGCAGGCAAAAGTTCTTTTGCTCGAAGGTATTGCTAAATTCCGTCAAATACAAAGGGCCACCGCAATTTCCTTTTACGCTTTTGTAATGCCGACCGTTCTGATTGCCTGCGGAGCATGGATCGGAATTTTGGCAATGATGAACGTTCATCATATGATATTTGGGCATTGTTTCTTATATTAAAGGTTTTAGTGGTATATTATGATGAAAAAAAAGATGAAAAAATTGAAGATGTAATTTATAGAGCACTTAAAGCTTTAGATAGGCATATTGATAAGAATACTTTATTTAGCTGGGGTATGACCAGGTGGTATGAAGCACTTATTGCAATTTTCTGGCTCTATGAAAGAAGACCAGAGCAATGGATG
>CAZOPG010000393.1:0-2083 GCA_964581585.1 uncultured Planctomycetaceae bacterium
ATAGACATTAACTGTCAAGAAGAATTATCGGCCGTTTTGTAATTATTTTCATTGCTTTGATATCGCAGTCTAACTTGTGCAAAAACCTGCTTTACAGCCAAATAATAAAGATTAGAGGGTTAAATGCAAAATTAACTATTACAAATGAATCCTTGCAAAATGACGGTAATGTACATAAAGTATGACGTTATGGTTCAGGAAATCGACAAAAAAATAGAACAGTTGCGCGGGCAAATACGCAGGCATGACAAGCTTTATTACGTTTTCAATCGGCCTGAAATAAGTGATCGTCAGTATGATGAGCTTTTTGCCGAGCTTAAAAAGTTCGAACAACAGAGGCCGGATTTGGTTGTCGCGGATTCGCCGACGCAGCGCGTAAGCGGTGAGCCGATAGGCCGGTTCGCTACGATAACCCATGTCCAGCCCATGCTTAGTATTGACAATACATACAACTCGGATGAATTGCGGGCTTTTGATGAGAGGGTGGCTAAGATGTTGGGGGCCGGGGATTACGAATATGTGGTCGAGCTGAAAATCGATGGGCTGGCGATGAGCCTGCGTTATGAAGCTGGGCTGCTTGCAACGGCGGCAACGCGAGGAGATGGGCTGGCCGGGGATGATGTTACCAGCAATGTTCGCACGATAAAATCTGTTCCGCTTCGCCTTGAAAGTGAGTCGGTGCCGGATGTTGTCGAAGTTCGCGGCGAAGTGTTTATGCCGAAGAAAGCGTTTGCCGAACTTAATGAACTCCGAGCCGAAGCTGCTCAGGAGGCATTTGCAAATCCTCGAAATGCCGCGGCAGGTTCGCTGAAATTGCTTGACGCGAGAATCACCGCCGAACGCAGATTAGCGTTCTTTGCTTATTCGACGGGGCAGATTAGCCAACCGCTGGCCGATACTCATTACGAAACTTTGCAGAAACTGAAAGAATTTGGTGTGCCGATCAATCCGAATATTTGTCGGGCGGATAAAATCGATGAAGTAATAGATATCTGTCAGAGTTGGGACCAGAAACGGCATGAGCTTGATTATCAGATCGACGGGATGGTGATAAAAATTGACCGGTTTGCCCAGCAGCAGATTCTGGGAGCTACCGGCCGGGCACCGCGGTGGTGCATATCATATAAATTCCCCGCTGAACAGGCTCGGACAAAAGTGTTGTCAATTGTTGTTCAAGTTGGCAAGAGCGGAATCCTTACGCCTGTCGCAAATCTTGAACCTGTCCAGTTGGCCGGTACTGTTGTGAAACGGGCAAGTCTGCATAACTTCGATGAGGTTGAACGGCTCAATGTAAGAGCCTGCGATTCAGTGATTATCGAAAAGGCAGGCGAGATTATTCCGCAGGTGGTCGAAGTTGTGCAAAAAGACAGGAGCCCGTTAGGAACGGAACCTGTTAAGCCTCCTGGAAAATGTCCTGTATGTGGTGGATCAGTTGCCAAAGATGAAAATGGTGTTTATATCAGGTGCATAAGCGGCGATTGTCCGGCGCAGCTGAAAGAACGCCTGAAATATTTTGCTGGTCGGGACCAGATGGATATCGAAAATTTGGGCTCAGCGTTAATTGAGCAATTGGTGGATTCTGGCCTGGTTAAAAATTTTGCTGATATTTATGAACTGACCGCCGAGAAGCTTTGCAGCCTTGAGAGGATGGCTCAAAAAAGTGCGGCCAATGTTGTCGAGGCAATAGAAAAAAGCAAGAGCCAGTCACTATCGAGATTTATCGCTGCGTTGGGAATCCGTCATGTCGGGAGCCAGTCCGCTGAAATTCTTGCAGAAGAATTCACCTCGCTTGAAGCAATAAAAAACACTGACCTTGAAACACTGGAAAACATCGACCAGATCGGCCCGGTTATGGCTCAAAGCGTTTTTGATTATTTTCATAACGAAAAAAATCTTGCGGTTATTGATAAGATGCTCAAAACAGGCGTTACCCCGGCTGCGCCGGTGAAGAAAAAATCGCGGGCTTTAGCTGGAAAAACAATTGTCATTACGGGAACACTGAAGAATTTCAGCCGAAGTGAAATTGCCCAAGCCGTAAAGGATAATGGCGGAAAACTATCTTCAAGCGTAAGCAAAAAAACTG
>CAZOPG010000394.1:0-2080 GCA_964581585.1 uncultured Planctomycetaceae bacterium
AGCCTAATCCTTTTTAGGTAGGATCAGTGGAAGTAGTAACCGGCTGGTGTCTGAAGAAAGAGTCGCCAGTTGGGTAAATGTAGAGTGAGAAACTATTTTTTTTTTTAGAAGGAAAGAAGGAGGAAGTTAGATGAAGAAGTATATGTATGTTGTTTTGGCACTGTGTCTTTTAGTTTCTGTCGCACGGGCAGATACGATCAACTGGACGTTTGATAGTGCCTCAGTTCTCAATGATTTCGACCACACATCAGGCGTAACCGTTGACAGTGATTCTTACGGAAGCTGGGTTGATATCATCAGCAGCAATGAAAGTTTCGAGTATATGGCCAGCAATGTAAAGGTTGCCCCCAGTGCCAGTGAATGGACAAGACTGTACACCTCTTATTCTGAGGTTCGGGATATACCTGCTGATGAAGATTGGCCTATGTGGGGTTTTGTCTCAGATACAGTTGATGCATATGGCGACCCTACAGATTTCATCCAGATCGAAGCCAACCCCCACCGCCAACTGGAGATATTTATGCGCTCAGCCTCAGGCACAGAGCAGTATCTCACGATTGAGCAGGCAAGTTACTGAGCTAACGGCTCTGAGTTTAATATCTACTGGAAGACCGACCAGGTCAGCGTTGTTGGTGACGGAGGTTATGTCCTGTTCAACAGCACCATAGACACCCTGGATGATAACGGAGTTGCATGGGCAATACCGACCGTGTCAATGTGTGTTGAAGCTGAAGTTGGTGCAAATGGCTCGATGAGCTTCGACGATATGTCATTGACGGGAGTAATAGTTCCTGAGCCTGCAACTGTTATTCTGTTGAGCTTGGGTACTCTGGTTTTGCGCCGAAGAAGGGCTTAAAAACGCCTGATATTTAAAAAGTTTCAAATCTCAATAGAGAGATGATAATCCGCTTGCGGTCTCAGGGCTGGTGAGTAGCGGTGGTATTACAACAAAAAAAAGTTTGTCGTTATGAAGGAGCCAGCCCCTCCTTTACCATTGCCGGAGATGGCCCCCCCTCAACTAATTGCTTGCCAGCGATTTACTTATGCGCCTCAGGGAACCGAATCAGTCCAGGCCACCCAAGAAATTGCATTGACAATATCAGAAATAATGTTATTCTCACTAAAATGGATGTTTCTGCGGTAACCGACAATACGAATCAACCGAATACGCCAAAAGTCAGCGTTTGCATACCTACTTTTGACCGAAAAGAATATCTCAAGGAAACTCTCGACAGCATTCTTGCCCAGACATACAAAAACTACGAGATCATCATAGTAGATGATGGCTCAACAGATGGCACGGCCGACATGATAACAAGTCTCGGCTATCCCATTACTTATCATTGGCAGCAGAACACAGGTGATGCCGCCGCCCGCAATAAGCTCATAGAACTTGCAAAAGGTGATTATATATCCTTTATCGACTCGGACGATCTTTTAGTGCCGGACGCTGTCGAAAAAATGGTTGAAGCAATACAGGCTCAGCCCGATGAAGCTGTCGTTTACGGCTCATATTATCGAATTGATGAAGCCGGCAAGGTATATGGAAAATGTAAAAGAAAGCTTCGTAGCGGCCATATTACAAAATATTTATTCCAGACCATTCTGATTCATTCTTGCGGTTCCATGTTTCCCAGAAAAATGTTAAAAACAGCCTCTCCATTTGACGATTCGCTTAAGGTGTGTTCCGATTACGACCTCTGGCTTCGCCTTTCTGCTGAATATCGTTTTATAGCTCTGCCAGAGCCAACATTCAAAAGGCGACGGCATTTAAGCAACCTTTCATCTTATTCCTTTGAAAATTGCTTCACAGAATTTCAGGTTCTTAAACGTTTTTATTATGAAAAGGGTGGTAAAGAGCTGGTACCTGAAAAAATTGCGAAGAAGGCTTTCGGCAAGCAGGCCCGCAGAGCAGGTCGCTGTGCTCTCAGGGAAGGACTGCACGACCAGGCATGCCAACTTCTCAGCCAGTCATTTCGACAATACCCAAACCCCAAGTCTCTAATATCCTGGACAAGAGCTTTGATGAGCCTGTTGCACAATGATTTTTGAATCCAACCGTTTTGGATCCGATGGTTGA
>CAZOPG010000395.1:0-2079 GCA_964581585.1 uncultured Planctomycetaceae bacterium
AGTTATCGGATATATGGGTTCACTTTCTTGAGCCTATATTGCGCTGTAGTATTAAGTATCGTAATGATAATATCACACCAATAATAAGTATAACTGCTGAACAACTCGATGGGGAACAGGTCAGGATAGAGGTGAAAGATAACGGCATTGGTATAGGGCAGGAATACTGCAATGATATTTTTAAAATGTTTAGACGCCTGCATTCGAGACAAAAATACGAAGGAACCGGGATTGGCCTTGCTGTGTGCAAGAAAATAGTCGAGAGACATAAAGGACAAATTGGAGTTGAATCAGAACCCGGGACAGGCTCAACATTTTGGTTTACTTTAGCGATAGCAAAAAATATATTGGCAAAAGAAATAGTAACTGTTGCATAGATAAAAAACTGAATTGTTAAATATAAAGGAAACAAAAATGGAAAATTTGGAATCTGTAAAAATTTTGCTCATCGAGGATGACTACGGCGACCAGAAATTGGTTAAGACATCTCTGAACAAACAGAAACTGGCTAACGAGGTTTTCATCGCGGATAGTGGAGAGGATGCCCTTGATTATCTGGTTAGCAGCAAGGCCGGGGAGTTTCCGATGCCTGATCTAATTTTACTTGATCTGAATATGCCTGGCATGGGGGGCAAGGAATGTCTCCGTCGTATAAAGGCTGATGAAGAACTGAACACAATCCCGGTCATAATTCTTACAACCTCCGATTCCGAACAGGATATCATTGAAAGTTACAAGCTGCACGCTTCCGGCTATGTTAAAAAACCTGTTACCTTACTGGGCTTCCAGGAAGCAATGAGAGATCTTGAAGATTACTGGTTTACAGTATGCAAAAGAGCCACACAGGTTCGGACATATGCATAAAAAGCTAATAAAAATTTTACTTGTGGATGATGATCCGGCAGATCGTAAACTTGTTAAAATGGCGTTGAAGCAGTCGTCGCAACAGACGCTTAGGTTTACTGTCGAATCTGCCGAGACACTCGCCCATGGGCTTGAATTGCTTAAGGGAGGCAGTTTTGATCTGGTAATGCTGGATTTAGGACTTCCAGACAGCCAGGGACTTACGACTGCGAAGAGGGTTCACAAAACTTGTCCGGATATTCCCATTATCGTGCTTACTGGCCTAGCTGGCGAAGATGTCGGCATTGAGGCAATTAAGGCTGGTGCTATTGATTATGTTACCAAACCCTGCAAGCCTGATATACTCAGAACACGAATCGGTATTGCTATGCAGATAACAGGACTGCAAAAAAGATTGGTCTCACTGGCAAATACCGATGCACTGACCGGCCTGGCCAATCGTCGCCACTTTTATGACGTTCTTGACAGAGAAATTCTACAAGCCAGAATAAAAAATAATCCTCTAACTGTAATGATACTTGACGTTGATCATTTTAAGAGTGTCAACGATACTTATGGACACCTTGGCGGTGACGTGATTCTGAAGCAGATGGGAAAAGTGCTTCAGGAGAACTTATATCCAATGGATTTTGCCGGGCGGTACGGTGGAGAAGAATTTGTTATCCTGATGCCAGAAACATCTCCTAAACAGGCCTTGAAAACTGCTGAGAGATTCCAGAAAATAATCGACAGATTCCAGTGGGAAATTCAAGACAAGCTTGTTTCAGTAACTGTCAGCGTAGGTTTGGCCACTTTGGCATCACATGACCTGGTGGATTCCAACGATATTGTCTCAAAAGCTGATACCGCACTTTACGAAGCAAAAAGGCGCGGACGAAATTGTGTAGTTCAATGGAGTAAGTCTGAAACAAATGAGGAGGTTGAACATCCGGAGAACCGAGACTATTATGAGCTGCAAAAGAAAGTTTCTACGCTGGCTAAACAATTGCGTTCCCATGCTCTTGGTACAATAATGGCTCTTACAAAGGTTATGGATTTAATTATTCAGGATACATATTCAGTTCAGCGTGGAGAAAATGTCAAAGCTTACGCAACAGCCATAGCTAAAGAAATGGATTTATCCGATGAATTAATCTATCGTATTGGCATCGCAGCATCACTTCATGACCTCGGTGAAATAATTGTGCCTGGACACGGAGATATTTTCAGAAAAAC
>CAZOPG010000396.1:0-2078 GCA_964581585.1 uncultured Planctomycetaceae bacterium
AGATTTTGATAAAGTAATTTTGGCAGCACCCCTTATTCACAGCGTTTTTTGGGGTACCTCGAAAATCGGGTCTAAGTTAGGCTGGCTTTTTGGCAAACATGTCAGGCGTGTGTTTCGTAGGATTTCTTCGGACGCTGAATTTTTGCGATTCGTCAAAAATAAAGATCCGCTCCAAGCCAGAAAAGTGTCCTTCCGGTGGACGAAAGCTCTTTATAACTGGAATGACAGGATTGCCAGTGCTGAGGCTTCTGAAAAGCCGATTTTTGTTATCCAGGGCATCGCTGACAAAACCGTTGATTACAAATTTAATATCCGATTTTTACGGTCGAAATTTCCCGATGTGCAGGTGAAATTTATTGAAAATGCCCGCCATGAACTGTTTAATGAGAGCGTTGAAATACGCCAAGAGGTATTTTCACAGATAAAAAGCTGGCTGAAAAATGAATAACAAGCTCAAAACAACTGATGACACTTTGGGCCGGAATTTCGTTCGGGTTGCGCGGGCAAACTGGCGCAGACGGTGTATTTCAGATTCATCTGGCAAGGGGCTGACTTACGGGCAAACGCTAATTAGCGTTTTCACGATAGCAGAGAAGATTAGTAAAATGGCCTTTGGCCAGGAAAATGTTGGCATTATTCTGCCACCATCTGTGGCTGGTGCATTGGTTAATCTTGCGGTAACATTGGTCGGGAAGGTAGCGGTCAATCTCAATTATACCGCTTCGGCGGGTGCAAGAAAGTGTGCCGTTGAGCAATGCCGGCTTGGCTGCATCATCTCATCACGACAATTTCTGAAAAAAGCTGGTATAGATGAGAACGATAACAGATTTGTTTTCATTGAAGACATTATCGCTGATATTGGATTTGGCCAGATGGCTAAGGCGTATTTTAAGGCGCGATTTGCAAGGGCCGGGAAAATTGAAGCCAGAGAAATAGCGACGATTATTTTTTCTTCCGGCACAACGGGCAAGCCTAAAGGAGTGATGCTTTCGCATGGTAATATTCTATCCAATATTGAAGCGATACGAGCGGTGATCAATATAAAGAGGCAAGATAATCTCTGTGCGGTTCTGCCGTTCTTTCATTCGTTTGGCTTTATGTGCGGGTTATGGCTACCATTGATTGCCGGGGCCTCGGCCGGCTATATCGCTAAGGGCTTCGATGGGGCTGAGGTTGGATGCCAGGCTCGCAAAAATCGCTCGACGATTCTTTTTGCCCCCCCAACTTTCCTTTCGCATTATGTCAGAAGAACCAAAAGTGAAGAGTTCGCTACGCTTCGGCTCGTATTTGCCGGAGCGGAGAAACTTAAAAAACGGCTGGCAGAAGAGTTCGAGGCTAAATTCGGCGTTCGCCCACTGGAAGGTTACGGCATGACAGAGCTTTCTCCGGTGGTATCGCTGAATCTGCCGGGACAAAACAAAGAAGGAACAGTCGGCAAGGCTTTGCTTGGAGTCTCGGTCAAGATAGTCGATGAGCAAAATGGCCAAGTGTTGGCACCGGAATCGGAAGGTTTGGTTATGGTTAAGGGGCCAAATGTTATGATTGGCTATTTGAATATGCCAAAGAAGACGGACGAAGTGTTGAAAGATGGCTGGTACAATACGGGCGATCTTGGTTGTCTTGATTCAGAAGGGTATCTGACAATTACGGACAGGCTGTCGCGTTTCAGTAAGATTGCTGGCGAAATGGTCGGACACCTCGGCGTTGAGAATGTTTACCTTGACCGGCTCGGTATGCATGAACAGGTTGTAGCCGTTACTTCGGTGCCGGATGAGAAAAAAGGTGAGGAACTGGTGGTGCTGTACCTTGACAAGGCCGGCGATGCCGATAGGCTGCATCAGATCATGGCCGAAAGCGATTTACCGAATATGTGGAAACCTCGCCGAAGCAATTACATACGGATAGAATCAATGCCTGCTGTCGGGTCCGGCAAGTTGGATATCGATGGGCTGCACAATATTGCCCTAGCTGCGAAGGAAAGTGGTACTTATTGAGAAAAAATCATATTTTCCTTGAATTTACATTTGAGTCCGCTCTAAAAACTCGCTTTTAGGCGGCCCGGTTTAAATTCCATCGAG
>CAZOPG010000397.1:0-2064 GCA_964581585.1 uncultured Planctomycetaceae bacterium
TAAAAGAATTAAAATGCGGGTAATCAATACCACTAAATAGAAGATTTTTAAAATTCCGGCAAGGACAAAAACAGCATTGTTTGCCGAATAAGGCTATTTTTGTCTGATTTTACTAAATTTATTCACTTTTTTTTAACAAGTCTTGTTATTTTACCTATTTTGCCTAAAGTTTTTTCTTTACCACTGTCGATACAATAGACAGCAAGTTGCCCAGTTTAACTTTCACGCAAAACTTGGCAACGCTAAACGGACAAAATAGACAAAATAGAAGTTTTAAGAAATATATTGGAGAATGAATGATGGATAACAAAAGATTTTTACAGCGTTACATGGAATCATTGCTAACCGGAGACAGGGCAAGCTGCAGAACGGTTATTGAGGAGATTTTCCAGAACGGTTTCCCCATAACGACTGTATATATGGACATAATATGGCCCACAATGCTCGAAATTGACAAATTATACCGTGCGAACAAGATAACATCGATCCAGGAGCATTTAGCTACCCGTATTAATCGCACGATCGTTGATCAGCTTCAAAACAAACTGCCTCGCAAGCCTGAACAGTCTAAAAATGTGATTATATGTACCTCCAGCAATGAAAGCGGCGAGCTTGGCGGCCAGATGATAGCTGACATGTTCGAAAGTAGCGGCTGGAACGTTAGATTTCTCGGTGGCGGGCTAAGCAATGACGAAATACTCTCTTTTGTAAACGAATTTTCGCCCGATGTTCTCGTAATTTACGGCACAGAGCCGCAACAGGCACCTGCTATTCGTATGATTATCGATAGGATCAATGATGTCAATGCCTGGCCGGATATGAAGATAATGCTCTCTGGCGGTGTTTTCGCCCGTGCAGAAGGACTCTGGGAAGAGATTGGAGCCGACCTGTTTGCCGCAACAGCACTCGAAGCGGTCGAGTTGGCCTCAGACGAGAATCAAACAAAATGCCAGCCGGTAAGAACAATTAACAGACGAAAGAAAAAGGTTACCGCAGAAAACCCGGCATAATGTTAAGACGAAATTGGCTCTGGCCTATTGTGAAATATGGTTTTTCACCGGGTAGTCTGTTCAACCCCTAAAATGCATTTATAGGCGGCGGCCGGATTTGAACGGTTTACGTGTTGGCATTTTTCATCGCAAGCTGGTTTTTAGCTCTGCTTGTGTTCTTTTTTCATGCTCATTGATATTCGCTTTCTGGCGATGTCGATCTGGAGCACACGCACTTTTACTTTCTGATACACTTTGACAACGTCGGCAGGGTCCTTTACAAAATGCTCTGAAAGCTCGCTAATATGCACAAGCCCATCCTGATGAACCCCAACATCGACGAACGCACCGAAGGCGGTAATATTCGTTACGATCCCCGGTAATTCCATTCCGACTTCCAAATCGCCGATCGCATTGATTCCTTCGGCGAAACTGAATAGCTCGAACTGTTTTCGCGGGTCTCGGCCGGGCTTACTAAGCTCAGCTTTAATGTCTATCAGCGTCGGCAGACCAACCCTATCGGTAACGTAGTTTTCCAGTTTTATCTTTTCGCGCAACGCCGAGTTACTAATCAAATCTGCCACCGAACAATCCAAATCTTTGGCCATAGATTTTACTATTGTGTAGCTTTCGGGATGTACCGCACTTGCATCGAGTGGGTTTTGGGCATTGCGAATCCTGAGAAAACCTGCGCACTGTTCAAATGTCTTACCGCCCAGCCCGGAAACTTTCTTCACATTTGCTCTGGAGGCGAACGGACCGTTTTCGTCCCTGTGCAAGACTATCCTTTCGGCCAACTTGGGGCCTACTCCGGAGACATAGGTTAACAGCTGCTTACTTGCCGTATTGACTTCAACGCCGACAGCGTTAACACAACTACTGACCGTCTCATCGAGACTGCGTTTAAGAAGTGTTTGGTCGACATCATGTTGATATTGGCCAACACCAATGGATTTAGGGTCGATCTTTACCAACTCCGCCAGCGGGTCCATTAGTCGTCTTCCAATTGATACCGCTCCCCTGACCGTAATGTCATAGTCGGGAAATTCTTCTCTGGCAACCTGCGAAGCTGAAT
>CAZOPG010000398.1:0-2057 GCA_964581585.1 uncultured Planctomycetaceae bacterium
TTAACTGTGATCTTACCGCCGATTCAGGCTCTATTCAGGTCGAAACGGTTTCAGGCCAACCCAGTCCAAAAGACGCGGTACTTACCGGTAATGTGTTGATTCATATTATCCCCAAAGACGACAGTGACACCGAGGAGGGATATATCTACCTTGATGATATTACTTATGACAGTGACAGATCGATGTTTACAACGCCTGGTTCAGTAAGATATGTTGCACAGGATGCGGAATTGGTTGGTAGGGGGCTTGAGATCCTTTACGACGAGGAGAACGATCGCCTGGTAATGCTGAAACTGATAAAGGTGGACTTTCTACATATAAAATCGTTATCTAAACTCGACGATACAGGTTCAAAATCTGACAGCAAAACAAATTCCCAGGAAAACATTTCTCTTGGTGCCCCCAACACTGTTCCACCTGCTTCCGTAGAAAGCGTAAAGACACTGCCCAAAAAAGTCCAAACCCGCCCAAAGCCTGTTGATGACAGCCAGAAATATGTATGCTCCTTTTCTGATAACGTGGTTATTGAGTATGACCGACGGACGGTTTTTGCCAATGAGGTAACGGTTACTGATATTATCTTCTCTGGCAAAAAAGACAAAGACACCGCAAAGACCACCCATGCTCGTCCCTCTCCCTCGCCGGCGAAGCTGAAAGTTGTCGCAAAGCCGCAAGCCTCTATTGCTCCAGCCGCCCCTGTAGCGGCTGTTAAAGAAACACAGACACCGGCCCCGGCCGAAGAAGCCGTCATTACCTGTGATGGCTCTATGATAGTACAGCTTGCCGAAAATTACAAAAGGCCGAGTCTCTGGAATACAGTAAAAACATTTTCAGGGATGGCCGAGGAAACCAGGAAAAAAATCAAAGAAAGGGATATTCTTATTGCTCAGGCAGTGGATCACAACCTTGAAACTGAAATAACCGAAGCGTATGGGCCGTTAGAAATTTATTTTTATGCGGAATCTGGCGAGAACACCGAACCCACACAGGCCAAAATAACTGCTAAGAAAAAGGCCAGCTTTCTGCCACTCTTAAATCAAGCGATATTTACCGGCGATGTTATAGGCAGTATGCGCCAAACGAGGGGCTATTATGACGAAGAGAATATTTTTTATGGCCAGAAGCTCACGGTTGATTTGACAGATGGCCAATCGTCAGCACAGTCCGATGCGTTCGCTGATTCCGAGATCAGTCATATTACACTTTCCCAGGGTGAGGCCGTAATACTCGAATCGACTCGCAGCAGTGGCGAAAAGATTATCAGCAAAACAAGACTGGCCAGTCTTCAGATTGATTTTGACACAAGTACCAACGAGGTAATAGCCACTGGCCCAAGCCAGATGCAGGTAAAAAAACTCGATTCAGGCCAGGGTCAGAACAAGCCGTGCTATGCTTTGATGGAAGGCTTTGACCGGCTGCTCTGGAATATGGATTCTATGCGGATAATTATAGACAGTGATACTACCAGCGGTATTCATATCGGCTATATGCCGATAGTTGACGGCCAGCCAAGCGGCAAGAGGACAACGATTGACACAAGGCATATCGAGATCGATTATACCGAGCCTGTTCCGGGCAGGAGCCAGCTAAAAAGCTTGCTGGCTACCGGTGGCGTAGTTTATTATGAGCAGGACAAATACGAGTTTGATGGCGAAAGACTGTTTTATGACGACAGCAAATCTTTAATGACTATCAAGGGCAGTGAAGATAGGTTGTGCAGATTGAATGGCATCCCTGCTGAGCAGGGCATTGAATATGATTTACGTACCGGCTATGCGCAAACAACGATCGGCCCTGGCGTGGGAACACTGCCGACAAGAAAAGAAGAGTAAATTGTCGGAGCAATAAAATTAATTATTTTTGAAAATTAGCGGAACTTTTACTCGTTATAACGGTCAAATATATGCAGGATGGGAAATTACAGACAGAGCAGCAAAACGTCAATATTGATGAGATTGCCATTCTCGCGAATGCAAGGGCTGGCGACATCAGGGCGATGGAGCATCTCATCATTAAATATCAGGGGAGGATTTATAATACGATATTAAAAATTTGTG